>CAYRBD010000208.1:0-1520 GCA_964422465.1 uncultured Chitinophagaceae bacterium | reverse complement strand
GCATTTGTTTATTTCACCTAAATGAGTGAAATTGCTGAAAGTTTCAAAATCAACATATGCAAGTTCGACAAAAATCCACATTTATCCAATCCTTCGGCGGAATAAATTTCATCCATGAGCAAATTATCGGGAAGAAGTTTTACAAATTAGTATCCGATCATTTAGGAGATCGCAATCCCAGAGCCACATACAGCTATGGCGATATTCTGTCTCAAATGTTTTATACCGATCTTATAGGTGGTGAGGTGTTGGATGATACGGGCATGCTAAAAACACAATTACAGGATCATCCGACCCTCCAAATAGCCTCTGCAGATACCATTGAATATGTCTGTCAGGAATTAAAGCAGCCAACTACCAGGATTGAGACCAAAGATGGTGTTGTCCATGAGATAAACGAACATAACTCATTGAACCGGCTTCTTCCTGCAATCGGCAAACGTTTCGGGTTATTTAAAAAGCAAGAGACCTATCTAATGGATTACGATGGCCACATTGTAGAAAACCATAAATCTGACAATGCCAGAACCTATAAAATGTCTGAAGGATACTATCCTGTTGTTTGCAGCATCGGTAAATTGCCTGTTTTTATCCAAAACAGAAATGGCAATACACCGGAAGGATATAACCAGCTCCCGGTTATCAAAGCGGCTATTCAGAATTGCACAGACAAGGGAATTGAGATAAATGCCTTTAGAAGTGATTCCTGTAGTTATCAAAAAGCCACGGTTGAATTTTTAGAGAAAAACAACATTACTTATTATATCCGTGCAGAACAAAGCCCCCGTCTTTTAGATGCTTTAGAGGATGAGACAGAGTGGAAACCTGGCTTGCTCAATCATAAGAAAGTAGAAGTTTGTTCCATAGAGGAAAAGCTGCTCGGTCAGAACAGAAGAGTGGTGGCCTATCGGTACGAGATTGAAGGGCAGAAAACAATATTTGACAGACAGAAATACAGATATTATGCTGTTATAACTTCCGATAGGATCAAAAGCCCCCTTGAATGTATTGAATTCTATAATCAAAGAGGCTGCCAGGGAGAACACCATTTTAAGGAGCTGGATTATGACTTCAACTGGTCAAGACTGCCTTTTGACAATATGGAGATGAACACCATTTACTTCTATGTCCAGGCAATTGCCTACGTGTTATTCCATGCTGCCAAGCATTATCTATCAGAAAAGAAGATTGCTTTTATTGAAAAGACTATGCGCTTGAAACGGTTTATTCTTCATTTTGTAACGCTACCCGCAAAGTGGATAAGGAGTGGAAGAAGAAATATTCTAAAAATATTTACACAGAAAGACTATCAACCATTATATCAAACCTGACCTGTGGATTTATGGGGAAAAAGGGCTTGCTTGTAAAGGGTATCTTTTATGGGTAAGGGCTTTTGTAGGGTTTAACCCGAAAAAGTATTAATACATTGCAATTACAAATAATATATAAAACTGTAACCACATTTATTTGTGGGTAACCTGGATAAAAATAAGCACTAAAATTTAGTTGCGAATTTCAGG
>CAYRBD010000207.1:0-1547 GCA_964422465.1 uncultured Chitinophagaceae bacterium | reverse complement strand
CAAAGAGACTTGCTGCAGGCCAAAACGGATAAGGATTCTTCACTTCTCCGTCAGCTAAAGAAAAAGTTGTTGAATATGGGAATGAAAGAAAATGAGATAGACCAGGCATTAAAATCAGAAAAACCTTTAACCCGTATAACGATTTACAGTCCGTATCGGGGTATATCCCAACAAACGGAAAGCAATGCTTTTACTGCGAAAACTGAATTGCTTTCTGTTCGGGAAGGGGAGTATGTAAATAAGGGACAAACGGTTTTCTCCATTCAAAAGATAGACAAAATATGGGCTGTCTTGAATGTATTTTCTGAAAATCTTCGGTATATCCGGCTTGGAGACACAGTAGATATGTATGCGGATGCTCAACCTCATTCAGTCGTTAAGGGCCAAATCGATTTCATCCCTCCTTATCGCAATCAGGACGAAAAGACCACCCGGGTGAGGGTTTATCTAAACAAGTTGCCTGATGACTGGAAAGTGGGCATGCTCCTTCATGGACGCCTGATAATTCACAACTACACTCCTGCAGATTATATTCCATTAACTGCAGTCAATCAATTGGGAAGACACCAGGTAGTCTGGGTTCAGGATAAAAACAGGCACAAAATTTTTCATGCCAGAACCGTAAAAACCGGTTTGAAAACCGGAACCTCCATAGAAATAATATCCGGGATTAGTCCTAACGATAAAATTGTAGAAAATGCTGCCTACCTGGTGGGAAGTGAAAGTTTTATTAAATAATAAAAATCAGCATGAATACTAAATTAATCGGCATAACAATCCTTATCCTGCTGTTTTCAATGGCTTGCAACCAAGTTCATAAAAATGGGGAATCCGGTAAAAGTGAAGATATTACCTCTCACAACAAAGATTCCGTTATTTATACCTGTCCGATGCACCACCAAATTAGAGCGGAGAAACCCGGAAAATGTCCAATATGTGGTATGGCGCTGATTCCACTGGCTCATTCAACGGAGAAAGAATCGGACTCTGTGCAAGTGGTTACCCTTTCCGCACGGCAGCAGTTTTTGGGTAACATTCATACCGATGCAGCCAGGCAGATGACTCTTTCCAGTCAGCGAATACTCACCGGTACTACTCTGCTTGATCCAGAAGAGGAAAAAACCATTAGCGCCACAGTTAGCGGATGGATTGATAAATTGTATGTTCGCAATCCCGGGGAACGTATCACTCCCGGGCAAAAACTATATGATATCTATAGCCCGGAACTGTTAGCTGCCGAGAAGGATTATTTGCTTGCCTTAAAACAACAGCCACTGCTTAAAGAAACATCGGTGGATTTGGAAAAAACTTTAAAAGCAATGAAGCAAAAGTTATTGCGTTGGGGGTTGTCGGAATCCCAGGTTCATCGGTTGCAAAATGAAAAATTGACTGGTACAGTGACTTTTTACAGTCATTCTTCTGGCTTTCTTACGCAAAAATTAAAGGAAGAGGGCGATGAAGTCAAAGAAGGTGATGCTGTTTTCAACCTTGCCGACAACAAAACCCTTTGGGTGCAGGCACAGCTCTACGATAGCGAATTACCTTTG
>CAYRBD010000206.1:0-1578 GCA_964422465.1 uncultured Chitinophagaceae bacterium | reverse complement strand
GGAGCAGGGGTCTATCTGGGCTTTCAGGAAGACATAGATCCGGCAGCGTTTAGAGAAGAATTAGAAAGTAGTACAATCAGCAAACAGCCGGTGGAGGTCTCCGATTATGTACAATATCTTTCGGCTAAGAAACATGATTTTTTTCTGATCCCCAATGGAACCATACATAGTGCAGCCGGTGGAAATCTGGTTTTGGAGATCAGCGCCACCCCCTATATATTTACCTTTAAAATGTACGACTGGCTGCGGCTGGACTTGAATGGAAACCCAAGGCCAATCAATATTGAACATGCGTTTAACAACCTGAATTTTGATCGAAAAGGAAGCCGGGTTAGAGATGAATTGATTTCCAAACCCAGCGTATTGACTTCTGGTGAAGATTGGAAGTTGATCCATTTACCTACCCACCCGGAACATTTTTATGATGTACACCGTTTGGAGTTTAAAAGTAACGTAAAGGTGAATACGGAGGGCAGTTGCCAGATATTGATGCTGGTGGAGGGGGAATCCGTTTTGGTGGAAACGAAGAATGGATTTAAACAGCGGTTTCATTATGCCGAAACATTTGTAATTCCTGCTGCGGCAGGAAGCTATATTTTGATTAATGAAGGAACAAATGAAGCAAAGGTGGTGAAAGCGTTCTTGAAAAGCTAAAAAGATGAGTACATTTAAACCACAAAGTTCCCGATGAATGCACAAGGTACACAAGGGACAATCAGTTTTCATTATGACTAATAATACATCTTCTTCCCGCTTTAGATACCTGATACTCATTTGTGTCATTGCTGCGCTTGGTGGATTCTTATTTGGTTTTGACACCGCGGTCATTTCCGGGGTAGTGGGTTTTGTGAAAGATGAGTTTTCCATGTCGGCGGCCATGGAAGGATGGTTTGTCAGTTGTGCATTATTGGGATGCATTATTGGCGTAATTACCGCGGGCAAACTCAGTGACAGCCATGGTCGAAAAAAGGTATTGTTGTTATCCGCCCTGCTTTTCACTATTTCCGCCATTGGATGTATGTTGGTCCGGGGAGAGGCTCTTTTGATTGCCTTTCGCTTTGTGGGTGGGCTGGGTATAGGAGTAGCCTCCATGGTTTCTCCCTTATATATATCGGAATTTTCCCCTGCTAAGTTGCGTGGCAGGATGGTTACTTTATATCAGTTAGCTATCACTATTGGTATCTTGTGTGCCTATTTTTCTAATGCTACTTTGTTGAGCTACTCAATGAAGGATATTTTCGCAGGTCCCGGATTTTGGCACTGGATTGTAACGGAACATGTCTGGCGGAGTATGTTGGGCATGGGCGTAATCCCTTCCGGGATATTTCTGATTTGTTTGTTTTTTATCCCCGAATCGCCACGTTGGCTATTAATGAAAAAACAGGAAAATAGGGCCCGGCGGTTATTGGGGAAGGTAAATGATGAGCAAACAACCCTGCAGGAGGTAGCAGCTATAAAGGAATCTTTTGTTAGTGAAAAAGGAAATTTTAAAGAACTACTGTCGCCTGTTTATCGCACGGCGCTGATCATTGGTTTGTTGTTGCCCTTTCTATCGCAGGCCTCCGGTATTAACGCCAT
>CAYRBD010000205.1:0-1581 GCA_964422465.1 uncultured Chitinophagaceae bacterium | reverse complement strand
CGTTTTGGGCAAACACATGAGCAATGCCATTTCCCATGGTTCCGGAACCGATGACTGTTATGTTTTTCATTATATTGGTTTTGTCCTTTACAAACTTAACTAAATTCTTTTTGTATGCCTAAAAGATTTAGGTATATTTGTATCATGAAGCCGGTTTCTTCTTTATATAAAGGCAGCCTGAATCTGATCATTCTAAAAATGCTGGAGGAGGAGGGCAGGATGTATGGTTATGAAATTACTCAGAAAGCAAAGGAATTAACTAAAGGTGCAATTAAAATATCGGAAGGAGCGCTTTATCCGGCTTTACACAAATTGGAGGCCGAAGGTCTATTGACAGTAAGCATGGAACAAATAGGTAATAGGCTGCGAAAGTATTACCAACTGACTCCGGGAGGGAAAAAAGAAAAAGGCCGGCTGGTAATGGAGTTCAATGAATTTGTCTTGAACCTGCAACACATCTTGAAAGGAGATGTGTATCCGGCTTCCTCATAAAAAATTCTAAAATGCTTACAGAAGAACAGACCCAACAGCTTTTTAATTTCGTAAGGAGTAAATACGTAAGGTATTACGATTTGCAGGTAGAGTTGGTAGACCATCTGGCCAGCAGCATTGAAGAGAAGATGGATCGATATCCTCAAATTGAATTTGATCAGGCCTTGAAAGAGGTTTACGCCTCTTTTGGCATATTCGGCTTTAGCAAGATTGTAACAAAGAAAGAAAACGCGATATATCGCCAAAGCGTCCGATTGTGGTATAGGGAGTTTCTGCATTGGTTTAAATGGCCAAAAATAGCCGCTTCGTTATTATTCTTTCTGATATGCTGGCAAATTTGCCGCAAGATACCGGCTGAATGGGCTATTTTAAGTTTAATATTTTTAGGCTGTGCAGCAGGAGTCTCATGTCAATTGAAACATCAACCGCCACCATTAAAAGAAGGCTTTAAATTGCTTATGCTATCTCCTTATAGTATTTCACCCTTACAAATAGGATATTTAGCCATTATGATCCCCTTATACGCTTTCATTATACCTGCTCACCTGAGTTTGGTTTATTCGCAATGGTTGGATCAGCATTCCTGGATCATTGCACTTTGGGCCACCTTCTGCGCCCTTACCATAATAAGTCAGGCAGCCGTTTCCCGAAGGATTATTAAACAGGCCAAAATACGCTACCCTGCTGCATTTGTATTTAGTTGACACCGGTAAATAACTTATCCCATCCTAAAGATCAGCGTTCCGTCTCCTCCTCTATTGCAGGTCTTTTATCAGTTTCTTATTTCCCGCTATCCATACCACGTCTCCCTCTCTAAACACGAAAGAGGAATCGGGATTAAGTTGCCGGATATTATCTCTTTCCACGCCCACTACCAGTCCCTGAGCCCGGTAGCGTATTCCTGAATTACGAATATTTTTTCCTTCCAGGGGCGCATTTTTATGAATAATGACCTGCATGAGCTCCATTTCATCACTGGTTGCGTCCTCCTTACTGCCATTGGCCGGTTGAATATTCTGATGAAACACTTCCAATTCATCATCTGTCCCGATAACTGCAATCCGGTCCCCGGGGAATATCCGTTCGTCT
>CAYRBD010000204.1:0-1588 GCA_964422465.1 uncultured Chitinophagaceae bacterium | reverse complement strand
AATACATTTTTTTTCATACCTTTGGTTTGTGAGGTTAATAATGCAGGTAAACCAGAGGCTGATCCTTCCCGGTTTACGCTGTTTCAATCTGTTAGCCTTTTTGGGGGAAGAGTTGCAGCTCTTCCCTTTTTACCCTGGGCTAAGGCAGGCGTTATTCATGTAGAAGTCGAAAGTTTATTTATAAATAAAAACACTGTCTCCTTCAACCCGATAATTAAATCTGGTAATCATTTGAAGCACCTGTAATGCTTCTCCTATTTTTTCCTTTTTAAATATTCCACTCATAACAATATTCTTCAGCTTATTATCTTCAAAAATAATCCGAACATCATACTTTCTTTCTAACTTTTTGGCCACGCTGCCAAAAGACTCGTTTACAAAGGCCAGTCGGTCGTGTACCCAGGCTGTTTCGGTATAAGAAACACTGTCAATCGGGTTTACCGGAAGCGTTTGTACCTGGTATTTCAGCCTATTGGGTTTCGGAATGGCCTGTAACTTATCTTTACCCGGTTTTGATTCGCGATTCCTTTTTTCAGCCTTTAATGAATCTGCTTCTCCGGCATTTACCGTAAGTTTCTCATGAGGGGATAACAATATTTTCTTCCCCGGTTCTTCACTCAAAGAGACTTGTATCCTGCCACTTATGAGCGTCGTCTGGATGTCAAAGTCTCCCGGATAAGCTTCCACATTAAAGACTGTGCCTAACACTTTGATGGTCATGTTTCTTGTACTTACAAAAAACGGTATAGACGGGTTCTTTTCAACATTAAACAGGGCTTCTCCTTCTATGGATACCTTCCGATTACCCTTAGCAAATCCGTCATTATAAGTCAATTTACTTCCTGCATTCAGCCAAACACTGGTGCCATCTGGTAATACAATATGTTCTTTATGGCCATTTTCAACTACTATCTCATGCTCTTTTCCTTGCTTATACAACAATTTACCCTGAAAGAAATAATAGGATACGCCTACCAGTATTAAAATTGCAGCAGCCATTTTACTCCAAAAAAGAAGCAGTTTCCTATGTCTTCTTACAACTGGATGATTTACTGCATCAAGGTTTCTCTGCTCCTCCTGCCAAACCTCTGACATCCTGATACACAAGCGGTCCCATTTTTCATTTAACCTTTTATCTGTTAAATCATTATTCCCCGGTGGTTTTTCCCATTGTTCTTCCAAAACTTCAATAAGGTAAGATAGATCCATATTATCTTCCTGAATCAGCCTTTCAAACCTCTCCCGTTCCTTTTCCGTAATCTCTCCATTCAGATATTTGCCAAGCAATGTCCAAAAGGTTTCCTTTTCCATAGCAAAGTTTCCCGTCTCATTTATAAGGACACCAAAAAATAAGAGAGCCCCTACTAAAAGTTAAAAAAAACCTGATATTACTTCAATTGACTTCTACGATTCCCTGAAGAGGTGGTTTTTAACCGAATATCAATATGGTTTGCAATATTTTTGAGTGCGGTAGCGACATGATGTTCTACAGTCCGGGGGGAGATTTGCATAATTTCCGCCACTTCCTTATGTCGAAGCCCGTCTTCTTTCACCAGCTTATAAACCATCCGGCATTTAGGCGGCAATT
>CAYRBD010000203.1:0-1669 GCA_964422465.1 uncultured Chitinophagaceae bacterium | reverse complement strand
GACAGAAACTGGTTACCATTATTGGTGCTGCCTTCTGGCAAGATGAAGCATATTGAGATAATCTTTGTATTCTTGAGGGGAAACAGTTTCTTTTGAACGCCGGGCTATTTTTTTCGATAAAGTGAAAGTCCCTTCGCCGGCATATTTTGATTGTTGAAGCAACATGCCAAACAGGGTGACGGAAGCGCCAAAACGCCAGTCCGGATTTTTGTTTTTAAACGTGGAAACTTTCCCCGAAACGGAATATTTCTGCAAGTAAGATTGCTGATTTTTTAACCCCTTGTATTGTAAAAGAACGATACCGGGCGCCTGATCCTTTAATCTCTGTCCTTTTTGTGGGATAAGTTCATAATAAGCCGTCATTCGTTCAGAAGCATGAACCTCTTCTCCCGGTATAAGAAAATGGTTTGTGAAGTAGGATTTGGTGTTGTTTCCACCGGAATCATAACCGATGAGGCGAAATTCCTGAATTTGATCGGGGTTAAAAATGACTTTTACAATCACATCCCTGGCTGTAATGTGTTTTTTTTGATGATAGTTTGCTCCAAACAATTCCAGCGCTGCCTTTTTGTTGTCAAGGTAAGCAAATGTTCCCTGCCCCCAATGGGCCAGTGTCTCCAATTTTGAATCTTTATAATTGCCACTGCCAACTCCTATGCAGGTAATGCCAATTCCCCATTCCCGATACCGGGAGATCATTGATTCCATTTCCCGGTCGCTGGTTTTCCCAACATTAAAATCACCATCAGTAGCCAGTATAACCCGGTTGTTTCCATTGGGAATATACTGTTTTCTGGCCAGCTTAAATGCTTTTTCAATACCCAGGCTACCGGCAGTTGTTCCTCCCGCCCGTAAATGAACAATAGCGTTTTGTATCTTTTGTTTTTCTGAGCCTGGGGTAGGTGGAAGTACCAAAATTGCTTTATCCGTGTAGGCCACTATGGCCAGGGTGTCTATATCGGTTAATTGTTGTACCAGTTGATTAAAGGCGATTTTTAACAAGGGAAGCCGGTCTGGCTTGCTCATGGACCCTGAGATGTCGATGAGCAGCACAATATTTCCCGGAAGGGCAGGCGCTTCCATTTTTTTTTCGGATTGTACGGCTATCCGCATCAACCAATGATCCGGTTGCCAGGGGCACACGCTGAGGTCTGCGTAAGCATCAAGCGGCCGGTCAGGATAGGTAGCGGGAAAGGAGTCCTGAAAAGAAAAATGGTTTAGCAATTCACCAATGCGGATGCTGGAAGGAGGCACTTTTTTATTCTGGTCTATAAATCTTCTGACGTTGTTGTAAGAGGCCTGACTGCTGTTTAACGTGAAAGCAGAATAAGGAGCTTCTTCTGCTTCAGTAAAAGGATGCTCTTCTTTTTTTTTGTAGGTTTCCTCTTTATAGGCCTTGATTGCATCAGCAAAGAAGATAGAGGTGGAATCAACAGCCCCGGAGTGCGTAGCAGTATCCCGGCTGATTTCTCTTTCCGGCTTCAGGAAAAGGGGGAAGAAATTTTGCCCGGGTAGAATTTGAGAATAAGTGGCTTTGTAGGCCGGGTGGGAGATATGGAGGAGCGAATCTCCGGCTTCAACCTTTATCAAAAATTGACCATCGGCGCTGCTCCATGTAGAATCTCCTGGCGTGGATAAAAGGGCATTAGGGATGGTAGTTGCCGTATTT
>CAYRBD010000202.1:0-1687 GCA_964422465.1 uncultured Chitinophagaceae bacterium | reverse complement strand
CCCTTTTTCAGTTCTTCTACCGCACGATGAGCTGCACGGGCAGTAAGTGCCATGAAGGTCAATGAGGGATTTTGATTGCCCGTAGAAGTCATACAAGCGCCATCTGTTACAAAGACGTTTTTACAACTATGCACCTGATTCCACCTGTTCAGTATAGAAGTTTTAGGGTCTTTCCCCATCCGTACGCCTCCTACCTCATGGATATCAAGTCCCGGAGCCTGATGGGTATCGTGGGTCCTAATATTTTTACATCCGGATCTTTCCAGCATTTCAGCGCCCTGTTCCAAAAAATCTTTCATTAATTTGAGGTCATTGTCATCATAATCCACAGAAATGATCATTTGGGGAATCCCCCACTGATCTTTTTTATCCTCACTCAGACGAACATTGTTTTCATATTTAGGAAGGGTTTCCCCCTGCATCATCATATAGACGCTCCAAGGGCCCGGATCAATCAGTTTATTTTTCAATCTTTTCCCTACTCCTTCCTCCTGTGCTCCCCGCTGCCAGTTTGCACGACCCGCACTGAAGGCCACCATATATCCCCGGAGAAAGTCTGTCTCCTGTTTGAACACATTCCGAAACGATGGCATAAAAGCAGTGGTAGGTCTTCTTCCATAATAATATTTATCCTGAAAGCCCTCCATGGATGCTGTAACATTCCCCCTGTAATTATGAAAAGCTACATAATGTCCCAGTACCCCACTGTCATTTCCAAGACCATTGGGAAAACGATTAGAGGTTGAATTGAGCAGCAGTATATTGGAGTTGAGGGTAGAGCCATTGACAAAAATAATCCGGGCATATACTTCCGAAACAGCTTTACTTTTTGCATCTGCTAAGCGAACGCCTATTGCTTTTTGTTGCTCTTCATCATAAATAATGCTTTGCACTACCGAGTCAGGCCGGATTGTCAGGTTACCTGTCTTTTCTGCCCATGGTAAAGTAGCGGCATTAGAGCTAAAATATCCGCCAAACGGACAACCTCTGTAACAAAGGTTCCTGGCCTGACATTTACTTCGGCCTTGTTTTTTATGTATCTCCTTCGGCTGGGTGAGATGAGCACAACGTCCGTTGATCACCTGGCGATCGGTATAATGTTCCGCAACCTTCTTTTGAATGTGCTTTTCCACACAATTAAGTTCAAAGGGGGGCAGGAATTCGCTATCCGGGAGGTTTTTAATCCCATCCTTATGGCCACTGATACCGGCAAATTTTTCTACATGTGAATACCAGGGCGCCAGGTCCTCATACCGTATCGGCCAGTCAACAGCAAATCCATCGCGAGCAGGGGCTTCAAATTCATAATTACTCCAGCGCTGCGTTTGGCGAGCCCAGATCAAAGACTTGCCTCCCACCTGGTACCCTCTGATCCAGTCAAAGGGTTTCTCCTGGATGTAGGGCTGTTCTTTATCTTTTACAAAAAACTGTTCAGTAGCCTCATTAAAAGCATAACACCGGCTGACAATCGGATTTTCTTTTTGAATCTCTTCCTTCAGCCTTCCCCGGTGTTGAAATTCCCAGGGAGGCAGAGTGGCGGTGGGATAATCTTTAATATGCTCCACCATACGGCCGCGTTCTAAGATTAATGTTTTCAATCCGGCCTCACATAATTCTTTGGCAGCCCAACCTCCGCTGATACCGGAACCCACGATGATGGCATCGTAAGTGTGCTGTTCTATACCTT
>CAYRBD010000201.1:0-1778 GCA_964422465.1 uncultured Chitinophagaceae bacterium | reverse complement strand
GGATTGGCTTCCATCAATTGAACCGGTTCCGGCAGGATCAATTTAATCTGATCACCTGCAACCCATTTCCTGTTGATTTCAAAATAACTTCCCGAACGTAAACCCGCCTTATACACTTTGCCATTAATACTCACCTTAGCTCCTCTGCACCATCCGGGAATCCGTAGAAATATTGAGAAAGAATGAGAAGGTGCTTCATTAAAAGTAACATCAACCTGTCCATCCCATGGATACCGGGTATCCTCAGTTAACTTAATAGAAGAACCATCTTTTAAAGAAGTAGTTAATTGGTTTCCCCCATAAAGATTAAACCATAAACCTTTGGAAGATATGCTATAAGCATAGTCATTAACTTCCGCAATGGTGCGCACTACATTAGGCGGGCAGCAAAAAGAAAGTGGAATATAAGAAACCCGGTCTTTAGCCCATCTAAGCGTATATGGAAGCTGGTTATTAACCGCAAGTGGATTTGTATAAAAATACTTTTTCCCATTCAGGCTGATGCCTGAAAGTACGCTATTGTACAGCGCCAATTCCATGACATCCATAAACCGCGCCTCACCGGTAATCTGAAACATGCGCCAATTCCACAACACGTTTCCAATATTGGCACAAGTTTCATTGTGTGCAGTAAAATTGGGCAGTTGATAGTCTCGTCCGTAAGCCTGGTGTATTTGTTGAATCTCTTTGGGTTCATAAGAAGTTCCATCAGGAGAAACACCATCGTACAAGGCCCCGCAGGCGCCGGTTATATACATTTTTCTATGCACCACATCTTCCCATATTAATTGCAAGGGTTTAAGCAGAGAAGTGTCCCCGGTTTCCATATATAAATCGGCAGCGCCCGCATACAAATAGTTAGCCCGAACCGCATGACCGACCGCTTTGGTTTGTTGCCTGAAAGGAATCCGGTCCTGATTTTGGTCGGTTCCGTTTTTCACCATCCCCTGAAGGGTAAAAAGGCGTTCAGCTAATTCCAGGTATCGTTTTTTACGGGTCGTTCGATACAACTCCACAATCCCCATATAATGGGAAGGACATACGGCTGTCATCGCCAGGTCGGGGGATATGGTTTTATAAAATCCGTCTAAAAAATCGGCTGATTTTTCTGCTACTTTTAACAAAGAAGATTTTCCCGTAGCGCGATAATGAACACAGGCTGCGGTCATCAGATGGCCGAAATTATAAGCTTCAAAACCTTGTTCATCTTTAAAAGCGGAATCTAAAGTAACCCCATTTTTTTCGGCAATAAGAACAGGAGTATGAATATAGCCATCCTTTCGCTGGGCCCTGGCTATAACATCAATAACCCGGTCCATCAGGCGGTCCAGTCCGGGATCTTTAGTTATACTGTAAACAGCAGCTACCCCTTCCAGCCATTTATAAAAATCCCCATCCATAAAGGGCGGTCCGACATGGATTCCCGTATCTAATCCCGCAGCTATCTGAAAGTTTTTAAACGCATGGCTGACCTCCGGATTCTTAAACAGGTTCCACATGTTGGTAATCATAGAATCCCTGCAAACATCAAAGCGTTCTTTCCAGAAACCATCCGTCCATCTTACCGCCCCTACATTTATACTGCTTAATAAAGCATACGGACTCTGGGAGGTTGCCGTTATCCCTTTGTTTTGAGCATTTGACTGAATCAATATTTTTACCGGCCCTAACAATCCTGCCGGAAGCAACCGATCCCCTTTTATCCTATACGGCGCATTGGTTTGGGTAACGGCTTCTTTTTCAGGAAGTTTATGGTCTCCGATCAGGCGATTGGCCCA
>CAYRBD010000200.1:0-1822 GCA_964422465.1 uncultured Chitinophagaceae bacterium | reverse complement strand
ACTTCCCTCCTTTATACACTTCATTATCTTCATTTCCGCCGGATTTTAGAAAGGCGATCAGGTCTTTCAATTCATCCGGATTTAAGCTGTTGATCAGCCCCGGGGGCATAATAGAGGTCTTTGATAACTTTGTCCTGGTGACTTCATCCTTTGAAATTTCACGCAAATCTTGTGGTGCAAATGGATTCTGTGAAATATAGTACTTGCCGTTTTCTTCCCGGATCAATCTGCCCATCACCGTATTGCCATCTTTTAAATAAAATACGGTAGCGGCATATTGGCTGGATACTTCATTACTCGGATGAATAATGGCCTCCAACATATCTTCATAAGAAAAGCGCGTACCCAGTTGTGTTAAATCAGGGCCAATATCTCCATTTCCAATATTCCCCACCCGGTGGCAAGTGGCACAACGCACCGCTAAAAACATCTTTTTCCCATCTTCGTAATTGGGATTGCCTAAACCATTCTTAACCAGAGCAAGTGCAGAATCAACCTGCCAATTCCTTCCCGGACCTTTAGGCCGGGGCAAATTATTAGCCAGATCCTTACCCGAATTGGTTAATAACGAATCTCCTGATATGGTGTTGTAATGTGCATATTCTGCCTTCGGTACATTTTTCAAAGCTGCTTTTCTGGCTTCATCAATATAGCCCACATAGCTATGTCCGCCCTTGTATTTATCAAAGGCATCATAAAACCATTTAAAGTAGGTATTTCTCAATTCCGGGGTCCAACCCTTCGTGGCAGCGCTCAGCACGACTGCATAGTAAATGTTTTGGGCGGGTGGCATATTTGCCAACATATCTGCAATAGCAGATCCATACTGCCAGTTTCTGAGAATGAGGTCAGAGGATTGTGTGGCGGTCTTTTGGGCAGCTTGTTTTTTGGGTACTTTACTTAATAAGGGAACCATCTTTTTTACTATTCCCGGATCATTTGTATAAACCAGGATCTTACTTAAAACCCGGTTTAGGATTTCTCCTGTTGCAGGGAATTTTGGCCCCAGATAGGCAATTAACTGATTTTTGAGTTGGCCAGTCGGCTCTCCCATTCTGGAAAGCGTGACTTCAATCGTTCTGGAAAGGTCCAATTTCTGTTCTTCAGACAAAGAATTAAAATCAATAGAGAGCAGTTTTGTTAATATTTTTGGTTCGAGGCTTTTATTCCCATTTCTGGCCAGGGCCAACATGGCATGAATCGTAATGATCGGATCCTTTTCATCCAAGGCTTTTTGTTGCCATTGGCTTACCGGCTGGTGTTCAATAGCAAGCCGCGCTGCATAGCGAATAAATCTATCGGTATCTTTTAGGTAAGGCCATGCAAAATCTATTGCTTTAGGGTCAGGCTTTCCCTGAAAACTTTCAAGTTTTCTCCTGGTTTTACGAGCTGCTACCGCATCCCCGGGTTCATTGAGCTTAATGGGATCATCTTTTAATTTTCCATCTCCATAGTAAACCCGGTAAAGGTCCGATTCAAGACGACGGCCTCCGGTCATAAAATACATCGCACCATCCGGTCCAATGGCTCCGTCTGTTAAAGGCAAAGGAGAACCTGCAATAAATTCTTCTGCCTTTGCCTGATAAGAAGAACCATGAGGGACAAGGTTAATGTGATAGATGATGCCATAACTCCAGTCAAAGGTAAAAAGCCCTTTGCGGTATTTGTCAGGGAAACGGGCATGATACCCACTCATTACATTGGTTGGAGAACCCTGCCCTACAGGTAATACCGGAGGTAAGTTATCCAGATAGGCCGGAGACCACTTGTGATCATTTTCCCTATATCCAAAATCACTGCCTGGAGTAACCTGACAGATTCT
>CAYRBD010000199.1:0-2023 GCA_964422465.1 uncultured Chitinophagaceae bacterium | reverse complement strand
ATCCGTTAAATACTTTAGTCAATGAAATACTACGTGTTTGAGCCACTTTAGCGGGGTCTCTCAATTCCGTAAGGGCCTTAATGGTTGCTTTTACCACATTTTGTGGGTTGGCGGAGCCCAAAGATTTTGCAAGCACATCCTTGATTCCGGCGCTTTCTAATACCGCACGCATGGACCCCCCGGCGATTACACCGGTACCATGAGCCGCAGGTTTTATCAAGACTTTTGCAGCGCTTACCTTTGAATATTGGTCATGCGGTATGCTGCCATTTATAATGGGTACCTGAATCAAATTCTTTTTGGCATTATCTATCCCTTTGGCAATTGCCTGCTGAACCTCTTTGGCCTTTCCCAGTCCTTGTCCTACCACTCCATTTTCATTTCCTACAACCACCAGGGCAGAAAAGCTAAAACTACGACCGCCTTTGGAGGTCTTGGTTACCCTGTTGATGGAAACCACCTTTTCTTTAAGCTCCAAATCTCCGGCCTTTATTGCATGTTTTGTTTGTCTAGCCATTATAATTTTAAATTTTTAATTTACAATTTTCGATTAAAATTGTAAGCCTCCTTCTCTGGCTCCTTCGCTCAGCGCTTTCACGCGCCCATGATAGAGGTAGCCGCTTCTGTCGAAAACACATTTTTCAATTCCCAGGGACTTAGCCTGTGCTGCCAACTCAAGTCCCACTTTTTTGGAGATTTCCGTCCTGGGCGCTTTCTCTGCCTTAAAACTTTTGGCACGAGAAGAAGCCGATGCCAGGGTTTTCCCCTGCTCATCATCAATTAATTGCGCATAAATCTCTTTATTGCTGCGAAATACAGACAGTCTGGGGCTACTCGCAGTTCCGGAAACTCGACGGCGAATATGAGAATGAATCTTTTTTCTTCGGATTAATTTCTTGTCCATGATCTTATAGTTTTATTTACCGGCTGTTTTTCCAGCTTTTCTTCTTACCACTTCATCGCTGTAGCGAACTCCTTTACCCTGGTAGGGTTCGGGTTTCCGCAGACTGCGGATTTTTGCAGCTACCTGGCCCAGCAATTCTTTATCAATACTCCCCAGCGTAATTAATGGATTCTTCCCTTTCTTAGTTTCTGTTTGCACAGAAATAGCTTTTGGCAACTCCACAATAAAGTTATGGGAATATCCCAAAGAGAGGTCCAGAAGCTGGCCCTGATTAGAAGCTTTAAAACCTACGCCCACCAGTTCAAGTTTTTTGGTAAAGCCGTCCGTTACACCGGTAACCATATTTTGGATCAGGGCACGGGAAAGGCCATGCAAAGCCTTATGTTTAATCTGCTCAGTCGGGCGGGTAAGCGCAATATGCCCCTCCTTCACTTCAATCTTAATGTCTTTATCAATGGGCCTCGAAAGTTCCCCTTTGGGTCCTTTCACCGTTACTTCATTGGCGGCAGAAATCTTTACTTCCACCCCCTTGGGTAATTGAATCGGACTTTTTCCTATACGTGACATGTTCTTAAAATATATTCGTTTGTTTAAACCTCATGTTCCGGGAGCGACTTAGTATATATAACAAAGCACTTCCCCTCCTACTTTCTGCTTAAGAGCCTCTTTATCGGTCATTACCCCTCTCGAAGTAGAAATAATGGCAATACCCAGTCCGTTTTTCACCCTTTTAAATTTGTCAGGACTTGCATATCTCCGCAAACCGGGACGGCTCACCCGCTGCAGGGAGGAAATAGCCGGAGCGTGAGTTTCGGGGTTATACTTTAAAGCTATTTTAATAATCCCTTGTTTATTGTCATCCACAAAAATATATTTGTAGATATACCCTTGTTCATACAAGATTTCCGTCATCCGTTTCTTAAGGTTGGAAGCCGGAATTTCTACTATGCGATGGCCGGCCATCTGCGCATTCCGAATGCGGGTTAAAAAATCAGCTATGGGATCAGTTACCATGTTATATTTATATTATATGGTTTTATTGTTAAACGGTTGAATGGTTTTATGGCTAAATAGTTAAATTACAAACTGTCAACTGCAAATTGCAAACTGTTAACTGCA
>CAYRBD010000198.1:0-2054 GCA_964422465.1 uncultured Chitinophagaceae bacterium | reverse complement strand
CGTTTCCCCTTTTGTGCCATTGATTTGCAGGATAAAGATATTCCTTTGAAGGTGCAGATAAAGGGATGGAGTCCTTTTATTCCTACTGAAGAAGACCATTCGAGTTTGCCTGTAGGCGCTCTTGAATACCGGTTTATTAACAAGGGTACAGAAAAAATAGATGCCGTATTCTCTTATAATACAAAAAATTTTTTGGTGCAATCCGGGCAACATGGCCGTATTGGAGAACTTAAAAATGGCTTTATCCTTTCCCAAAATGCCACTGAAGAAGACCCTTTCCTGGCAGCCAATTTTGCTTTTTTTACGGATGAGGATGATACGGTTGTAGATCATTGCTGGTTTCGCGGAGGATGGTGGGATGGAATTACCATGGCCTGGAATACCATCAGGAATGGAAATACCAAACAGGTGGTTCCGGTAGAAGCGGATGCTCCCGGCGCTTCTCTGTACGTTCCTTTTTCTCTGAAGCCCGGAGCGGCAAAAACAATCCGCCTGATGATGGCCTGGTATGTGCCTAAGTCCAACCTGAGAATAGGGAACGATGCCACGCCTGAAGAATTAGCAGCAAAAAAAGCATGTGATCCGGCTTCGGGCTGCTGCCAGGGGCCTGGTGATTTGGACATTCCTGTGTCTGATAAATATAAATATCCTGACTACCAACCCTGGTACAGTAGTCGCTTTTCGGCTATTAAGGAGGTTGTTACTTATTGGGAGAAAAACTATGATAAGCTGAAAAAAAATTCGAAATTGTTCAGCAATGCTTTTTATACCTCTACATTACCGGCCGAAGTTATGGAGGCCGTGGCCGCTAACCTTACCATTCTGAAATCTCCAACGGTATTGAGGCAGGCGGATGGCAGGTTATGGGCCTTTGAGGGATGTAGTGATGACAATGGCTGTTGTCACGGTTCCTGCACCCATGTCTGGAACTATGCGCAGGCCATCCCGCATCTTTTTCCCACTCTCGAGCGTAGCCTGCGGGAAACGGAGTTTTGTGAGGACCAAAACGTGGAAGGGCATCAGATGTTCCGGGCAGATCTTCCCATCCGACCGGTAAAACATGATTTCTATGCTGCTGCAGACGGGCAGTTGGGAGGTATCATGAAAGTCTTTCGGGAATGGAGGGTTTCCGGTGATGACCGTTGGATGAAGAAAATGTATCCGCTGGCAAAGAAAAGTCTGGATTATTGTATTCAAACCTGGGATCCAAAGCATAAAGGAATTGTTGAAGAACCCCATCACAATACTTATGACATAGAATTTTGGGGGCCTGATGGCATGTGCACCAGTTTTTACCTGGGCGCCTTATCTGCGTTGATGCATATGGGAAAATTCCTGAAAGAAGATGTTTCCCGGTATCAGAATTTATATGAAAAGGGGAGGCATTTTATTGAACATGATCTTTACAATGGGGCTTATTTTTTTCAAAAAATAGAATACAAAAATCTGGAAGCAGCCAACCCGGCAAAAGTAGCAGGAAAAACTTTCGGGGGAAAATATTCTCCCGAAGCTTTAGAATTATTGAAAAAAGAGGGGCCAAAGTATCAGTATGGAAAAGGATGTTTGTCTGATGGCATCCTGGGCGCGTGGATCGCAGCCATGTGTTTTCTGGAAGCTCCGGTAGATCCGGAAAAAATAAAGAACCATTTACGTTCTGTTCATAAATACAATTTAAAGAAAAACCTGAGTGAGCATGCCAATCCGCAACGCCCCTCTTATGCCTTGGGCAATGAAGGAGGTTTGCTTTTGTGTACCTGGCCGAGAGGAGGAAAACTGGAATTGCCTTTTGTATATAGTGATGAGGTATGGACAGGAATTGAATACCAGGTGGCTTCTCACCTGATGCTTATGGGTCAGGTAGAAGAAGGACTGGATATTGTACGCACCTGTAGAAATCGCTATGACGGCCGGGTTCGTAATCCTTTTAACGAATATGAATGTGGAAGCTGGTATGCCCGTGCCATGTCAAGTTATGGAATGCTGCAGGGATTGACGGGACTTCGTTTTGATGCAGTGGATCGTATTTTATACATTGATTCTCAAATTGGAGATTT
>CAYRBD010000197.1:0-2102 GCA_964422465.1 uncultured Chitinophagaceae bacterium | reverse complement strand
ATATTGTGCATGTCAAAATCCTGATTGGGAATAACGAAAGCTACAGTCGGCAATTTGTTGAAATTATTAGGAAATTCAGACATGGGCAGGCTGAGGGAATCGGGAAAATTGTTGGTCCCGGTTCCCTGCCAGTTAACCCAAGGGGTATGTTTCCTGGCATATAGATATCCCTTGGTAAGCTTACTCCTCTTGAAATAACATCCTTTGTATCCCGGGGAAGGCATTGTTTGGGCATACCCTTTAAAAGATAACCCATTCGAAAGAAGCGATGCAGCAAGGTTAGGTGTGGAAAAAGGAGTCTCATCTACTAAACAATGATCATCTTTAATACCTTGGCTACTTCCCGAAAATAATACCAAATAATTTGGCTGGCTGGGATGGTTGGTGCCATGCGCATTGATAAACAAAGCTGACTTTTGAGCTAATTCATTGATAAACGGGGCATCTTTTGAACCAATTATTTGGTCAAATCCATGATTTTCTTCAATAACGATTACAATATGGTCGGGACGAGTCGGCAAAGAGTCCATCACAGCAATATCTACCGACCCTTCCTTATATTGAGCTGTATTTTCTTTATCTTGACAAGACAAAGAAAATAAGATAAAGGAGCAAAATGCTGCCCAGGTAATAGCCTTTAATAATTTACACATAATAGAGATGTTTCGTTAGAAGCAAAAGTATATGTCTATTCTGAAGGAATTCTGAAGATTACCCTTTTGCCAGGTCCAAGGTAAAACCAAAGGTGGTTCCTCCATTAGGTTTGCTTCGAATATTTATGGTTTGGTTGTGAGTTTCTATTATGTGTTTCACTATGGCCAGACCCTGACCTGTTCCGCCTTCTTTGCGGCTTCGGGCCTTGTCGGTTCTGTAAAAACGCTCGAAAACTCTTGACAGGTGTTCTTTATCTATACCCAAACCATCGTCTGATACCTCGATTAGCGCTTTATTTTCGTCTATATTGTAAAAGCTGACCGTAATATGGCTTCATCTCCCCAAACGTAATCCATAATTTCATTCCGCATAAATACCTTATCGGGTTTGGAAGCTAACAATTCCAACAGTTTAAATTCCTTGAGTGTCAGGTTAATCTGTTTGTTATTATATGTTGTTTCGTGGTTTTCTTTATTGATAAGCAAATGGCCGGCGTCAATTATTTTTGTTTTATCGTATTCTACGCGCCTTAATGCCGGATTGAAATTCCCATTTGCCAATAACAGAAAACACAATTTCTATATCTGGACCTCCTACAACCTGAATAAACACTGGAACCTGGCAGCCAATCTCTTTTTAACCAGCGGCAGGTCCACAACACTAAATGAAACGCCGCCTATATCTTCTCCTTCCATAAATCCGGACGAGGATGACAATCCTTTGTTTGATGATGACGACGATGATGATGAGGTCGGAAGCCTGTCAACAAAGCCAAATAATTTCCGGCTTACTCCATATAGCCGCCTGGATTTAAGCGTGGGTTATAAAAACAGCATACAAACTGCAAACGGAATACGAACGATCGCATGCAAGTTGTCAGTTTATAATGCTTACGCGCACAAGAATACTTATTTCGCTTATCGCACGATTGACCCCGTCACTCATCGGGCAGCCATAAAGCAGGTATCCTTTATTCCGGTAATACCAAGCCTGAGTATAGAATATACGTTTTAGAAAGCTATTTCACAGGAGGACGTACGTCCTTCTTTTTCAGGCTATCCGCTTTTGGCTTTCTTTCTACGGCTCCTTTCACAAACTTTTTCATGATCGAGCCGGCCCCGTTGTGGTCGTTTACCTGAATAAAGTAAACACCGGGAGCCAGGTTCCCGGTATAGATACTCCGCAGGTTGGCCCCCCTTTCCAGATCGAGGATGAAAGAGGCTTTTATCCGGCCTTCTACATCGGAAATCAACACGTTAGAGCTGGAAGAATCAGGAGAAATAACCGCAAAATCAAGCTCCTTCCCATCCGGAGAAAGCGAAACCTGTGCCAGTTCCAAACTGGCAATGGGCTTGTAAACCCGGATTACAGGCGTCAGAAATTGAGCGCCCCCGGGATCAATTTCCCGAATACGATAATACATATCCCCTCCCACCGGATGAGAATCA
>CAYRBD010000196.1:0-2149 GCA_964422465.1 uncultured Chitinophagaceae bacterium | reverse complement strand
ACGAAAGAAATAGGTATCAGAAAGGTATTGGGAGCTTCCGTCGCACAGATCATTGTATTGTTGTCAAAGGATTTTATACTATTGGTAGGTATTGCATTTGTAATAGCCGTTCCCACTGCCTGGATATTCATGAGCAAGTGGCTGGAAAACTTTGCATATCATACAGGATTAAGTTGGTGGATATTTGTCGTCAGCGGAGTCGGCATGTTGGTTATCGCTTTAATCATATTAAGTCTTCGGGCGGGGGCGGCTGCGAGGGCAAATCCGGTAGAGAGTTTAAGGACCGAATGAGCTGAGGCGCGAATGACGAAGCAGTCTCCTGATAAGCCGGTGAATGTCTTAATGAGACTGCTTCAGCCGTTCCTCCTTCGCATTGACGTTGGCCTCACAATAACGGAGATAACCGGATGAATGGTTGAGAATAATCCGTGTTTTCTGTACCTCTGTGGCAAAAAGAATAGCTACAGAAACACGGAAGACACGGAGGGATAAGGATTTTAAAAAGCTAAAATGAAATCATAGGAGTCAATAAAAGTCCGTCCCATTATAAGGCCTTTTATTTTATAAATGGGGCTGAAGCCCTTTTCAGTTGACTTTTAGCTCCGTTGCCTGAAGGCAACGGTAATAGAGGAACAGCGGATTATTATCGTCAGTTTTAACTGACGGACTAAAAGAACAATCCCATCCGTCTTGTATCAAAACCGGACAACTGGTGTATCAAAACCGAACACCTTATTTAAAGGAGAAAAGATAACATCCTGATACTCAATAAACATTAACTTTGGTATGTTTTTTCTATTAATAGACAACAAAGCATTTAACAATATAACCTTTCAGCCCTAACAACCATGATAAAAATCACCAAGCTCGAGAAAGTCTATCGCACGGAAGAAATAGAGACCGTAGCCCTCAACAAAATGTCCATGGAAGTAAAAACCGGAGAATTTGTAGCGGTAATGGGCCCCTCCGGTTGCGGCAAATCCACCTTGCTAAATATCCTCGGCATGCTGGATGACCCCGACGGCGGCAGCTATGTTTTTAATGGAGAAGAAATAGCCCATTATAATGAAAAGAAACGCTCCAACCTCCGGAAGCGATCCATCGGCTTTGTCTTTCAGAATTTTAATCTGATCGATGAGTTAACCGTATTTGAAAATGTAGAGCTTCCGCTTTTATATAACGGCGTAAAACCTTCAGAGCGCAAGGAAAGAGTAGAAGATGTATTGGATAAAATGCAGATCATGCACCGGCGCAACCACTTTCCACAACAACTGTCCGGCGGACAACAGCAACGGGTGGCCTTCAGCAGGGCGGTGGTCAACAAGCCTAAATTAATACTGGCCGACGAACCCACGGGAAACCTGGATTCCAAAAACGGAAATGAGGTGATGGAATTACTTACCGACCTGAATGAGACAGGAACCACCATCGTCATGGTCACTCACTCCGAGCACGATGCCAAATACAGTCATCGGATCATCCGCATGCTGGATGGACAAAAGGTAACGGAAAACCTGTTGGCGTAGCCTTTCGGAAAAAACTTTAATAATAATGAACACCACGACAGAAAAACAGTCTTCCACGCATAGCATGGACCGGGTCGTAGCCAAAAAACGGTTTTCTACTAAAAGAATCCTCTGGGGAGCAGGCATTTTTATTTTTCTCCTCATCGTCTTCTTTGCCTATCGTATTTCACAAAAAAAGATTTACAATATATCACGAGACCGCATCACTATCGGCGCCGTTACGAAAGGAGACTTTCAGGACGTGATACTGCAAAGCGGCACCGTAGAACCCCTGACCACCGTACTCTTGAACTCTCCCATTGGCGGCCTGGTACAAAAAATGTATGTGGAAGACGGCAGTATGGTCAAAGCCGGGGAACCCCTGTTAAAACTCTCTAATCCGGATGCCACCTTGAATTACATCAGCAGCGAAGGGCAGATCATCGAACGCATCAACGACCTCCGCAAAACCCGTCTGGACCTGGAAACCAATAAACGGGAACTCCAACAACAGATGCTACAGACCAATGCCGACCTGGATAAAGCAACCACCCAGTTCAAACGGGATACGGGCCTGTATGTAAAAGGTGTTATTTCTCAAAAAGAGTATCAAAACAGCCAACGGGAATACCACCTCCAGCTGC
>CAYRBD010000195.1:0-2305 GCA_964422465.1 uncultured Chitinophagaceae bacterium | reverse complement strand
GGAACAAACCGATAGCCGCCATGATAAACCACGCGCTCATTTGCCCCTGGTCTTCATCGCCCAGGTAAGCATTAGACAGGCCATACCCGTAATAGCGGTCTAAGATAGCCCTGCTCCACTTCTGGGTCAGCCAGGGCTTGCCCGCATAATTGAAAAGAAAGGCAAATTGCATAGATTGCTGGTTACCTTGTTCAATGGGAATCCGCCAATACTGTTCTCCCGGAGCGCTAAACCGCCAGGGCTCGCTCTTTTCAAAGCCTTTACTAAGACGATCCACAAAACGTTCCTTACCCATCCAATTGATCAAACCGGGAACATTTTGTGGTACAAAATAGGTCAGTTGCCAGGCATTTCCCTCTACATATTGTGCATTTTGGCCCGTGCGGAAAGGGTCAAAAGGCTCTTTCAATGACCCATCGGATTTTCGCATTTGGGCATATCCGGACTTTTTATTAATTGCATTTTTCCACCAACTACCTTTTTCATTAAACAATTTATAATCTGCCTCTTTACCCAACGCCTTTGCAAACTGACCCACGGCCCAGTTGTCATAGGCATATTCCAAGGTATTGGAAAAACGACCTTTATCGTAAGGTACATAATGATATTTTAAAAAGGCTTTCAGATCGCGATTACCGGCAAGGCCTTTACCAATCTTCCAAGCAGGTTTTGTCTCCATTTTCTTTGCCGCCCGAAATACCTTTTGTACATTATAATTTTGGATACCCATTTGATAAGCGCTTACCATTAAGGGAATCTCATGCTCGGCAACCATTACGGGAATATATTTCATACCGGCCGGCCCTTTAGCCAGGACGCCATTGGCATCATACATAGCCAGTTGCGACCGTACCCATCGCGAAGACCATTCAGGAGTAACAAGGTTCCAAAGCTGATTCAAATTCCAAAAGGTATTCCAAAAAGCATCACAGCCTAAAGCTCTGGAATCAGGATTCTTAAATTTTTGTACCTGACCAGTAGCATCCCTCCATTGCCCATTCACGTCACTAAAAGTATTCCTGCTGCATAATGCCCGGTAGATATTGGTATAGAAACGCATTTTCTCCCGCTGGTCGGAAGTTGATATTTTTAGCCGGCTAAAAAGGTTATTCCAGGTGGCCACATTGAATCTTCGCACTGCATTAAAATCCCAGTTGAAAGGTTTTATGATTTCCTGTGTTAAATTTTCCGCTGCATTCTTTATACTGACATAAGAAATTCCGGTTCGTACCTGCACAATCGGTTTTTGTGTGGTATTAAAATCAACAAACACCCCCACATGCTTTGGATTTGAAGCGTTTAGTTGAGAAATCTCTCTTTTAACACTACTATCCACCCAGTAATTTAAACTTCTTATAGGCCGATCAAAATCCATAACAAAATGTATCGTATAATCCTGATCTATACCTTTACCCCAAACATTCGGGGCTTCCTGCTTACTATATCCTTCAATACGATGATCACTGACTTTAGTCACCTGAACTTCTTCTACATTATAATTATATTCTGCAGGAGTAGTAAAATCAATCAAGATACGAGAAGTATTTTCCTTAGGGAAAGTGTAACGCTGAAAACTACAACGCGTAGTGGCCGTTAGTTCTGCTGTAATATCATATTTAGTTAAATGCACTTTATAATAACCCAATGGAGCTTTTTCCGTAGCCTTGCCAATGGGAGACCGGTAGCCGGATTCTGGATGAGTTTGATCCCCTACGTGTGTAATTAAAGGCCCGTTTACCGGCATCATGGAAAGCCCTGACATGGTCCATTCGTGAATGTGACTAAACCCTCCAACACTCTCAAAAATAGGATCATACCCCCCCTGCCAACCGGCATTTTGATTATCGGGGCTAACCTTTACCATACTGAAGGGCATCCAGGGACCCGGCGCGATCATCCAGCGAGAATGTGCTGTACCCATCAATGTATTCACATAGTCTGCCGGAGTTCTCTCTTTCTGTGGTGAACGTTGGATCGTCCCGCTCCGAACAACTCGATCGTTAATCTCAACTTTATAATGACTTTCTTTTGCAGATTTTACTTCGGGCATGGGTGCCTCAAAAGTATAACGCCCTTTTTCTATTTTCTTTTCGAATATTTTATGATCATCCACATAGGCGGTCAATACAGGTTCCTTTGCGAGATGCTGCACATCAATAAGCAACGGTTGTACAGGTTTTCCCTCATGCGCTATCTCATAATCTGCAACCTTTACATTTCGAATAAACGCACCTTTTGGCTGTGTCATAATTGCATCATCTGGCCCTTCCATCCTGATATCGTCAAAAACAAGCCATGACCCCCA
>CAYRBD010000194.1:0-2344 GCA_964422465.1 uncultured Chitinophagaceae bacterium | reverse complement strand
GTATCCACCCTACGAACTACATCTTGTTTAATTTTTTAAACTCGCCCGGATAAAATTTCTCCAAGTCGCAGGTTTTTGCATCCTGTATATTATCCAGCACATATTTTAACCAGTCTGCAGGATTTACTCCCTCAACTTTACACATGGCGAAGAAGGAATAAACTACAGCCGCCCTCTCTGCCCCTTCGTGTGAACCGGCAAACAGATAGTTCTTACGTCCGATAGCAATAGGACGAATGGCATTCTCTATTAGGTTGTTGTCTATTTCCAGTGTTCCATCTTTTAGATAATTGCTCAACTCATTCCATCTATTGAGGGTATAGGCAAAAGCTTTCCCTATTGCGCTTTTGGGAAGTACTCTGCCTTCCTTTAACTCATCGTTTAACCATTTACCAAAAGCATTGATCAGGGGGAGCGCCTTATCCAGACGGATTTCTTTTCGCTGGTCGGCTGTCAGTTTCTCCTCTCTTGCTTTGGCTTCTACTGCATATAAGCCTTGTATAAAAGAGAGCGCTATCGTAGCCCGGTCTTTATCATTAGGCAATGCCTGTTCAAATTCACGTCTCGCATGCGCCCAGCAACACAGATGGATGACATCTTTGCTTGCGGCAATGTTTTCATAGACAACATAGCCGTCTGTCTGTAGATAACCTTTAAAGCCATCAAGCATCACCCTGGCGGCACCCAGTGAACGCCCGGGTTGATAGTTGAACAATACACTGCCGTCTATTGGACTGCGATAAGCCCAATAGTAACCCAGATGGCATTTACTCTTTTTATCCCGATCAAGTACTTTGATCGTCGTTTCATCTACCTGAAGGTAGCCTTTGGCTTTTATTTCTTTCTGTTTATGCTCGTAGAGTATTTTTAATAAATCAATCACCCTTTTTACCCAGCCATCTACCGTGGCAGGAGATATTTGTAGCTTTTCCCGCTTAAATCGTTGCAATTGGCGGTAAAGAGGTAAATGATCAACATATTTATCTACAACAATGGAGGTGAGCAGAGAATTACCGGCCATACATTTATTAAAAGTTCTGGAGGGTAACTTAGCAATGACTACTGATTCTTTATCCTTGCTTGCATACTTAGGGCGTATGTAGCGGATAATATAAAACTTAGCCGGTTCATATTCCAATATATCAGTTATTTCTTCCCCAATTTTAACCATATCGGTTAAATCACCTTCCGGCTCTATTATTTTTTCTTCAACAGGTAAATGTTCTGGCAATGGCTTTCTTCCGGGATGATTGGGACGGGGCTTTTTCTTCCTTTCGTAAGATATCTTTTCTACCGTTTCTTCCTTACGTTGTTCCACTTCTTCCGATTGTTCAACGAAAGGAAGCCGGGGTAGATCAGATGTTTCAAACCGTTCTCTTTTCTGACCAAAGAGCTGCCGGGTTAAATACTTATTTTTTAGTTTTAAATACTCAAGTTCGAGTTCCAGACCTTTTGTTTTATCTGTGAGTTGTTGTTTTTCATGCTGCAATTCCTCTGCCTCCTTATTCGCCTGTAAAAGAAGCGGAATAAGTTCAGATTTTGAGAGATTTTGCAGCCCTGTTTCCATGCTGTAAAGATACTGATAAACAGGGTATTTACCATAAAATTGAACTACTTATTTTATAAAAAAATAGTCTTTTTTTAACCCTCGACTCGTGGCTTCTGACGGCTTTTTACGATCTGAATTCCTTCAATCATTAACACCAATCCCGGCCATGAAATCACCCGATCCCCTTCTGCTAAATCAGGAACGGAGAAGGTGCCTCTTTCGAGTCGTTTGTAATAAAGCACAAAGCCTCCCGATTCCCAATGTAAGAGTTTAAACATGCTGCGCCTTTTGTTTATAAAAATAAACACTTCTCCGTTCATGGGGTCTTTGTCCAGTTCTGAACGAACCAGTCCACATAATCCATCGAAACTCTTCCTCATGTCACAGGGTTCTCGATAAAGCAGATAACGATGAGAAGAACCAAGGCTCAACATCCGTAAATAGTTACAAGCTGACGAAGCTGGTCAATGTCAAATGCTGATAGCCGAAGCTGAACTCCATTGGGATATATCATTTCAATCATTCCGGAATGATCGAATTCTGAAAGGGTATGAACCGGAATAAATTGACCGCTGCTTTGTGTCGCCTCTGTCCGTTTCTTTTTTTGCACCCAATAAGTGAAGGTGGAGGGCTTAATATTGTGCTGCTCTGAAAAAGATTTCATTGACAGACCACTCTCCCTGTATTGTTCTACAAGCCCAAACATTTTTTCTCTTTTGTCCATCTGATATATTTTGGACGCAAAGCTATGCTGCCAAGGCGGACTGCACAATACGTAATTGGTAGGGTGGATAC
>CAYRBD010000193.1:0-2395 GCA_964422465.1 uncultured Chitinophagaceae bacterium | reverse complement strand
TCAAACTTCCTAAATTTGTCTCCCGAACCATCGGAGCGAATTCATTTTATGTCCAATCCAAATTTAAACCCACAGGAGCCGCCTGAAAATACGGTTGAAAAGGAGTTTGAAAACAGCCTCCGACCGGGAGAAATAGCGGATTTTTCCGGTCAGGAGCAACTGGTAACCAACCTCAAAGTCTTTATTAAGGCAGCCAGGCTCCGGGAGGAAGCGCTGGACCACATCCTTTTCCATGGCCCACCGGGGTTGGGAAAAACCACTTTGTCACGCATTGTATCGAATGAACTGGGGGTAAACATCAAGGAAAGCTCGGGGCCCGTGATTGAGAAACCCGGCGATTTGGCAGGCCTGCTAACCAGCCTGGAAGCCAAAGATGTGCTCTTTATTGATGAAATCCACCGGCTGGGAAACGTAGTAGAAGAATACCTGTATTCCGCCATGGAAGATTATCGTATTGACATCATGATTGACAGCGGCCCCAGCGCACGTAGCATTCAAATCAACCTGGACCCTTTTACTTTAATAGGGGCAACCACCCGCTCCGGCCTGCTTACGGCCCCCTTACTTTCCCGCTTTGGCATCCGTTTTCGACTGGAGTATTATACCGCTACAATTTTAAAAAATATTATTGAACGTTCTGCAAGGCTTCTGAATACCCAAATCACCCCGGATGCAGCAAAAGAAATTGCAGGCCGCAGCCGCGGTACCCCACGGATTGCCAACGGCCTCCTCCGTCGTATGCGCGATTTTGCACAGGTGATGGGGAACGGCACCATTGATCTTGAAATAGCTCAATTCGGCTTAAAAGCGCTGAATGTGGACAGCTATGGGCTGGATGACATGGACAACCGCATCCTCTCTACTATTATAGATAAATTTAAAGGTGGCCCGGTAGGTATTTCTACCATTGCCACAGCCGTAGGAGAAGAACCGGGGACACTGGAAGAAGTGTATGAACCTTTCCTCATTCAGGAAGGCTTTATCAAACGTACCCAACGCGGACGAGAGGCCACAGGAAAAGCTTTCGAACATTTGGGGAAATATCCACCCACCCAGGGGGAGCCGAAACTGCTTTTTTAAAGAATGCTTTAAACTTATTTTAAAACAATCCTTTCTCCTTTTAATGCACTTTTTCTCGCCGCATCCAAAATCTCAATGACCAAAAGGTTATTTTCCAGAGAAGACAAGTCGGAAGGTTTTACCTTCACATCATGACGCACTACCGCAGCCAGATAATTAAAAATATTGTTGTAAGGTTCCGGTCGATCCGATAATTTTTGCATCTGAGGGGACGGCTCCCCCTGAAAACGGGCTTCTATCTCGGTCGCATTAGGAGCCTTTATATATCCTTTCAAACCATAAACTTCAATATCTTTTCTATTGAAGGGCCAATTCCAGGAAGCCTGAATGATCACCTGCGTATGCGGATATTCCAGTACAATAGTTGCTTCATCATCAAGTGAAGGAAAAATATAGGGTGGCTGGTCGGATTTAAACCGTTGAGTGATACCCCATACAGCAGCAGGCTTTTGGTTTTTCATCAACTTGGTAGCCAGATTAACTCCATAACATCCAAAATCCATTAAGGCTCCTCCCCCGTTCCATTTAGGGTCTGTCAACCAATTTAGGAATTCCGGACTGCATCCTATTTCTTTTGGTCCCTGATGACCATCTCTTACAATTATCTTCGTCAAAGAGCCCAAATTTTGTTTCTGAACAGCTATACGACAAACTTCTTTATTACTGGCATACCAGGTGGTTTCATAATCAGTTAATACATGGATATGATATTTTCGAGCCAACCGGGCAATTTCAGTCGCCTGCTCCATATTGACAGCGAGTGGTTTTTCTACAACCACATCAATTCCACGCGGAGCACATATTTGAACAACTTTAAGATGTTCATAAGTAGAGCCGAAAGCCATAACCACTTCAGGAGCAGTCTTTTCAATCATTTCCTCAAGGTTGTTAAATACTATCTCCGGAGATAAACCATAGGATTTTTCATACTTATGAACTACATCGGTATCGGGCTCTGCAATGCCTACTATCTCTATATTTTCTTTGGAATAAGAAGAATTAAATACCCAAGCCACATGATCATGGGTTAAACGAGCTATCCCAACCCGAACCGGCGGAACAGAATTTGACCTGATTTGTGGAGAATAAAAAAGATAAAAAAAAGAAATTATAGCATAACAGAAGTGTACCATTTTTCATTTTTGAATGAATGAATGAATGAAATTATAGATAGCATTTAAAATAAACCAGATTAGCGAGACTTCTGCTTCTCCACAGGCTGTTCCATCATCAACCGGTTAATGACATTAGCCACTTTCTCAGGGGCTTCTTTTTGAACCAGATAAAACTGTCCGGTTCCATCCTTATCCCAACT
>CAYRBD010000192.1:0-2512 GCA_964422465.1 uncultured Chitinophagaceae bacterium | reverse complement strand
GAAGTGTCTCGCAGACAGGCAGTACGTTTTAAAGAAAGGATGAGCCTGTAAATAAGCAGGTCGCTTCTCAGGCTTTGTTGTCTGGTATCAGGGGAGCCTGCTTTGTAGATGATTCTTTTGTTTTTACCTGATGTTGAAAAAACCGTTTCTGAAATAACAGAATAACGATGACCCCCACCGAAATAGCTGCATCGGAAATATTAAATACCGGTTGAAAAAACACAAAATAGTCTCCTCCTTTAAATGGGATCCAGCCGGGCAAAAAACCCTGATATACGGGAAAATAAAGCATGTCCACCACTTTTCCATGTAAAAAGCCCGCATATCCGCCGCCCGCCGGCAGAAACTGAGCCACTTCGTAAGGGGTGCTGGCAGAAAATAAGAGTCCGTAAAACAGGCTGTCAATCAAATTTCCAATAGCCCCGGCAAGAATCAGGGAACCACAGATAATCAGTCCTTTATGGTAGCCGGAACGGATAAGTTTCTTGAGCAGATAAAACCCGAAGATGACCGCTGCCAGACGGAAAAGGGTTAGAAAAACTTTTCCTATGGGGCCACCGAAAGAAAGCCCGTAAGCCATCCCTTCGTTCTCTATGAAATGAAGCCGGAACCAATGCCCGATGACATTGACTTCCTGCCCCATGACAAAGTGTGTCTTAATCCAAATTTTTAAAACCTGGTCCGCAATCAGGATACAGATGATGAGAATAACCGAATATCTGAATTTCAAACGATAATATTTTTAGGCAAAGGTAAACTAAATCCCAAATGATTTTGCCTGTTCCTCTGATGCAATTCTTATATTTGCACCATAGAATTATGGCTGGTAATCGAATCAAAAATAAAAAATCGTCCAAAGGTAGCAAAAAAAAGATACCGTTGAAGAGGGATAAAAAAACGGAAGTTACAGTAACCGAATTGGTGAAGGATGAACGTACCCATAAGGTTTTGGGGATGTTTTGTCTTTTGCTGGCGGCTTTTCTGTTCATTGCTTTCAGCTCCTATTTGTTCACCTGGAAATCGGATCAGGGGTTGGTTTCCCGGTATTCTTCACAAATATTGTTTATGAAGGATATACACATGGAGAACATGCTGGGAAGGCTGGGGGCCTTTGTTTCTCACCTCCTCTTTTATAAAGGGATGGGGGTGGCCTCCTTTTTGTTGTGTTATCTCCTGGTCATTCTGGGGCTGAACGCGCTTATCGGGAGGCGCCGTTTCCGGGTAGGTCGGAATCTCCGGTATGTTATTTTCGGGTTGATATATATCAGTACGGCTTTGTCTCTTGTCTGTTTGCTGTTTATTCCTACCGCACAGTTTCCCTGGGGCGGGGCGATAGGAGATTACATTGGCCGGTGGCTGATTGGGTTTATCGGTTCTATTGGTGCAGTTCTTTTATGGCTTGCGGTAGGCGTGGCTTGCATAATATGGAGATACAACCTGGATATTGTACCGAAGAAGCGCCCTGCACTATTGAAGAACACTTCGAAAATCTTCAATGCTTCCCAGGAAACAAACCTGGTAGCGAATCCGGAGGAAGAAAAAGATCAGGAAGTGGTGCCACAGGCATTAGGCAGGGCAGAAGAAAAACCGGAAACACCACAGCCGGAGCAAAGCGTGAAGCAGAATGAGAAAACTTCCGAGGACAAGAAGGAAGGGGGGCCTATAGAGCTATCCGTATCAGAAATAACAAGTAAAAAAACAAAACCAACCTCTGTAGATGACCTTAAATTGGAAATAAATCCTTCTCATGAAGAAAAGGAAGACCCCTCTGCTAAGGCTTCCAGGCTGGTTAAGAAAAGTGGGCTGTATGAACCCACGCTGGATTTGCAAAATTATCATTTTCCCCCCGAACATTTTCTTGAAAACCACGGCGGTGAAAAAATTATTCATGATCCCGAGGAACTGGAAGCCAATAAACGGCAAATCGTTGAAACGCTTAGCAATTATTCTATCTCTATTCAAAAGATTACGGCAACGGTTGGCCCAACCGTTACCTTGTACGAAATAGTGCCTGCAAAGGGAATTCGCATTTCAAAGATCCGGAACCTGGAAGATGACATTGCCTTAAGCCTGGCGGCTTTGGGAATCCGTATCATAGCTCCTATTCCGGGAAAAGGGACGATTGGCATTGAAGTGCCGAATGTGAAACGTTCTATTGTATCCATGAAGACCCTGATCCGCTCAGACAAGTTTCAGAATGCGCCCATGAATCTGCCCATTGCTATTGGTAAAAAAATAGACAATGAGAATTTTATTGTTGATCTTACAACTATGCCCCATCTGCTCATGGCGGGGGCAACAGGACAGGGTAAATCGGTCGGAATTAATGCCATATTGGTCTCTCTGCTGTATAAAAAACATCCCTCTCAGCTCAAACTGGTGTTGGTGGATCCCAAAAAAGTAGAATTGTCCATCTATCGGGTCATTGAAAAGCATTTTCTGGCGATGTTACCCGGAGAAGAAGAGGCCATCATTACCGATACCAAAAAGGTAGTGAATACGCTTAATGCTT
>CAYRBD010000191.1:0-2627 GCA_964422465.1 uncultured Chitinophagaceae bacterium | reverse complement strand
TGTTACCCACGACCAGGAAACAGAATGGCTAAAGCGCATATCGAATGGTGATGAAGAGGCCTTCCGATCATTGTTTGATCGTTATAAAGACCGGTTTTATGCGGCTGCCCTGAAGATGACCCGATCTCCCGGTCTTTCTGAAGAAATTGTGCAGGAGGTATTTGTTAAACTGTGGCTTCGGCGGAAGGTTTTAGCCCGGGTAGAAAATCCTACCGCTTATCTGTTCTCAATTGTCTATCATTGTATATCTGCCCACTTTAAGAAGTTAGCTTTAGATAGGACTCTGAAAGAGCGTATAGCTGAAATTCGATCTATACAAGACCATTCTACTGAGAATCGCATAGCTGAAAATGAAATTCGGCAATCCCTTCAGAAACTTCTTTTGCAACTTCCCCCTCAACAAAGAAAAGTCTATCAATTAAGTAAGGAGGAAGGACTGAGCAGAGACGAAATTGCACAGGAACTGGGTATTTCTCCGAATACCGTTAAAAATCACTTGCTGAAAGCGATAAAATATTTACGGCTTCATTGGGAACGTGCTTTGTAGTTATCCTTATAAAAGGGCCAACTGAAAATTGAGAATTGCCAATTTTTTTTCTTCACAAGTAGTACTTTTCTCTCTTCAGAACACTCATACTATTAACTACCTTATTAAAAACGACCCATGCAACTTTCCGAGGAACGGATATATTATTTGTTGAACGCCTTTACCAACCATCGGGCGACAGAAGCAGAGAAAAAGGAGTTGTTTCGTTGGGTTACAGAGGCACAGGATAACGAGGAGGTAGAAGCTCATATAGAAAAATTGATTCAAGCGCATGAAGACAGCACCTTTCCGGAGGTGGATTGGGAGCATGTATATCAAAAGATAGGCGAGAGCACCTTTAAAAAAGCTAAGAACTCGATTTGGCGAGGCCATATTAGGCTGAAAGTTGCGGCGGTTATTTTGGTATTGATTATTGCTGGTGGTATCTATCTGTTCTCTGGGAAGGATAAACAAAGCCGGATAGCGGGAGTAGAAGAGGCTAAAGGAGCCTTCGAGAACGATATTGGGCCGGGAGGAGTAAAGGCGGTCTTGCAGACGGGAAGTCAGGAAGTGGTATTGGATAGACAGGATACCCTTTTTAATATGGATGGAAACAAAGTGAGTGTTTCTAATGGGGGAATTAAAATTGCGGGTATGGAACCGACTCTTTATACGCTTGCCGTACCGAAGGGAGGGGAATTCCATCTGATGCTGGGAGATGGTACAGCTGTATGGCTTAATTCAGAATCCAGGTTGATGTATCCTTCAGTATTCGGGGAGGACTCTCGTCAGGTATGGCTTGAAGGAGAGGCTTATTTTGATGTAGCGGCAGAGGCAGATCGCCCGTTCATAGTTGAAACAGAGAGGCAACAGGTTAAGGTTTTGGGAACACAATTTAATATTCAGGCTTATCCTGATGAGCAGATGAGTACAACAACACTGGTTCAGGGGAACGTTTTAGTAAGTTGTGAAAATGAGGATATGCTCTTGCAACCGGGTCAGCAGGCCCAAACTAAAAAATCGGGTCGGCTTAACCTCAACCGAAATGCGGATATAGATCAGGTTGTTGCCTGGAAAAATGGCTATTTCAGATTTGATAAGGCTGATATTCATACGATTATGAAGCAATTATCCCGGTGGTATGATATAAAAGTAAATTATGCTGATACCTTTCCAGCACATTATTTCGGGGCTATCATGAATAGAGATAATAATATTTCGGGTATATTAAAGATGCTGGAAGCGACTGGTGATGTGCATTTTAAAATAGAAGGAAAGGAAGTGACGGTGATGCGGTAGGCAGGCAGTAGCGACAACGCCCTGAGCAAAGGCGAAGGGTTGGTAATTTGCAGTCGGAACTGTCAATAGTCAATAGTCGTAAGTCAATAGTCAATAGTCATAAGTTATCACTGAAACATTGGAACCATACAACCATATAACCATGAAATACAATAATTCTACTTAACCTAATTGCTCAAGCAAAGAGATCGTCCCTGCTCCTTCGCTCTTCGAGCTATGGCGTATAAAGAAAAACCGGATCCCGAGTGCAATCGGAATCCGGTGAAGGCTTGAATGATCCAAGAAACAAAAACACTGTAAAAAGATTATTTCTAAACATTCCGAAGTAAAACTTCGGTCAAACCTGCCCCGAGGGTATCGGGGGCTGCAAATTATGCAAAAAACAGTTTATATGAAAATTTTAGGCCAAATGAGGGTAAGTCTTCTGGCCGGGTGGCGCAGCTACAGCATCAAACAAAAACTACGGTTTATGAAATTAATGGTACTCCTTTTGACTGTTACCTGCATCCAGGTGAGCGCTGCTGGATATGCTCAAAATCTGACGCTCAAGAAAAAGAATATATCCCTGGAGAAGGTATTCGAAAAAATCTACAAGCAGACGGGTTATCAGTTTGTCTATTCTTATAAATTAATGAAAGAGGCCAAAAAGATAACCTTGAATGTGGAGGACGAACCGCTTAAAGAGGTGTTGGCTACCTGCTTTAAAGGGCAGCCCTTTACCTATGAGATAATGGGAAAAGCGATTATCATAAAAAAGAAAGACAAACTTAATCAAGCCTTATCCAGTACTTTGGCGCCCATT
>CAYRBD010000190.1:0-2698 GCA_964422465.1 uncultured Chitinophagaceae bacterium | reverse complement strand
TGTATATTCCGGGTTATACTTTACCACAGATTCCGGATGAAACCTTACCACGGATTCCGGATGAAAGTTTACCACTTTGGAAGTACTTTTTCGGGATATAAAACGGGTTAGATTTCTCAATTTTGAGGTTTAGATTTACCTGACATTCCGGCATAAAGTTTACCACCCGGTGGTTTGTTTTCGTTGTCTATCCATTTGGATTTTCTGTAAGTGCATGATCAAACAGCTATAATATTGCTCAAAAATATTATGGCCAATAAACCAATTGATATGCATGTTATTAGAAAAATAATCCAACTCTTAGAAAGAGGTTACTCCGAACGTAGCATAGCCAGGGAGTTGTCTATTTCCCGTCCTACGGTAAAGGGTTATAGAACGAAAGTAGAGGCCTCTGGTCTCTCTTTTGATGAGTTGAAGTCGCTCTCTGATGATAAGTTGCACAGTCTGATTTATACAGCGCTTCCCCGGCAGGATTCTGATAATAAACGTCGTCTGGACTTTGAAAACAGGATGTCTTATTTTGTTTCAGAACTAAAGCGTACAGGGGTAACCCGTAAATTGCTATGGGAGGAGTACCAAAAGGATAATCCGCCTGAGGGCGGTTATTCTCTGAGCCAATTCTGCTATCATTTTGCAGCATACAGCAAAACCCTAAATCCAACCATGAAACTTACCTATCAACCGGGAGAGCTGGTCATGGTAGATTTTGCAGGAGATAAAATGCACTACATAGACAGAACCACCGGAGAGGTATTTTTATGTGTTATTCTTGTCTGTGTCTTACCCTATAGCGGATACGCCTATGTAGAGGCGCTGCCCAACGCCCGGTTGCCTTTCCTAATAAAAGGGCTCAACAATATGCTTCATTATTTTGGGGGTATTCCGCTTATCTTTAAGACAGACAATATGAAACAGGTCGTTGTTCGCCCCAGTCGTTATGAGCCGACATTTACCAAGGCTATGGAACAATGGGGCCTGCATTATGATATTGTTATAGAGGCTGCCAGAGTGAGAAAGCCTAAAGACAAAGCGCCTGCAGAGAGACAGGTAAATCTGACTTATCAACGCATTTTTGCTCCGCTGCGTAATCAGGATTTTTTTAGTTTGACTGAATTGAACCGGGCTATTGGTCAGCAATTAACACTCCATAACAACAAGGATTTTCAAATAAAAGAAGATAGCAGAGCTTCTCTTTTTTTGAGAGAAGAAAAACCTTTCCTACGTCCGCTGCCGGCCTCTGACTATGTCCTCCTGCATCAGACCAAAGCTAAAGTTGGCCGCAACTATCACGTTATTTTGGGAGAAGACTGGGTCAATTATAGCGTACCCTATACTTACATTGGCAACCAGGTAATCGTCACTTACGACACAGATACGGTAGAAATATTTTTAGCACAAACCATGGAGCGTATTGCGACCCACGTCCGTTGTTATAAAAAACACGCTTACATCACTACAGCAGATCACATGCCGGAGGGACACAAAGCCTACCACCGGCAACGCGGCTATACCCCGGAGTACTTTTTAAACAAGGCTGCATTAGTGGGTACCGCTACTCACGAGTATATGCAGGAGGTATTGAAAGCCAGACGCTTTACTCAACAATCTTTCAACGCCTGTATTGGCATTTTAAAGCTCGGTCGGCAATATGGCAACGACCGATTGGAAAATGGCTGTAAGAGGGCGCTTAAAGGCCATCGTTATAACTATCGCACGATTGCCGACATCCTGGCCAATGGCATGGATAAGATGGAACAAGACGATTATGCCTTATTTAACCTGCCGCCTCATGATAACATACGGGGGGCCGGATCCTACGAATAAAGTACATAAAAAAGAAAAACAAAGGGAAAAAGAATCCTGAAAACAAAGCTATTTTTTAATGTTAAAACAAACCAATATGAACAATCCTCAAACGCTGGAACAGCTTAGAAAATTAAGATTAAACGGCATGGCCAACCGGTATGAAGCCCTGCTCAAACAGCCCACAGGCGAAGAACCGGGCGCTCACGAATTAATTGCTTCTCTGGCTGAGGCAGAGCAAATCCACAGGGGGCATAAGCGTACGGAACTTTACCTGAGAACATCCAAACTGAGGTACAATGCCACCCTGGAGCAAATCCACCATAGCTCCACCCGGGGGATCACAAAAGACCATATCTTTAAACTCTCCGATGGTGGCTTTATAGAGAGAGGGGAAAATGTGTTGATAACCGGCGCCACAGGCACCGGCAAAAGCTTTATCGGGTGTGCCCTCGGACGGCAGGCCTGTCTGTTGGGGTATCGGGTACTCTACTTCTCGATGAACCGCTTCATAGAAGAACTGGCTTCCGTAAGGCTGAAGGGTATTTACCTGAAATGGCTCAACAAAATTGCTAAAACCCCGCTGCTTATTATCGATGATTTCGGACTGGCCAGGTGGAATACGGATACCAAACTTACCTTCCTGCAAATACTTGAAGACCGGTTTGCAAAAGCATCAACCATTATAACGGCGCAGATGCCGGTAAATAAATGGTATGAATATATCAGCGAGCCGACCATCGCCGATGCAACTCTTGACAGATTGACAGCCAACGCTCATAAATTAGAACTAAAAGGAGACTCCCTAAGAAATAAAAATTGTTCTTAAATTTACAATGTACTTACAGCCTTTCCTACTGGTAAACTTTGCCCCGGAATGGGTGGTAAACTTTCA
>CAYRBD010000189.1:0-2725 GCA_964422465.1 uncultured Chitinophagaceae bacterium | reverse complement strand
TGATATCCAGTAAGGTAGTTTTTCCTGAACCGGAAGGGCCCATGACGGAAATAAACTCCCCCTCTTTTACCTGGACGTTGATATAACGTAGTACATAGGTTTTCACGGCTTTGTTCTCGTAATACTTTTCGATGTTTTTTAAATGGATCATTTTATTTTTGATTTATTGATTTGAGATTTCTGATTTATTATTATTGTCGGAATTGTCGTTGCGAGGGGGGCACGACCGAAGCAATCTTGTTGACGACTCTATCATCCGCGATGAGATTGTGTCACTCCACTTTGATCCGTTCGCCATGACAGCTGCCATTTCAAATCATTCATACTTCAATGCCTTTGCCGGGTTTGCTCTTGCCGCCTTCCATCCCTGCAGACTTACTGTCAGTACGGTTATCAATAACGATGTAATTGCCGCTATGACAAAGGGAAGGGGAGAAACGGTTATCCGGTATGGAAAGCTTTGAAGCCACTGTTTCACCAGTAAATAAGTTACCGGCCAAGCCACTACATTGGCAATGATTACCATCCACACAAAGCTCTTATTCAACATTTTTAAAATATCATTATTGGAAGCCCCCAAGACCTTTCGAATTCCAATCTCCTTAGTTTTGGATCTGGATAAGAAGGACGCCAATGAATACAGTCCGATGAGCGCCAATAAAATATTCAGGAATGCAAATGCCAGAAATACCTTTCCCTGCCGGGCATATTTATCCACCACCGAGGCATATACCTCATTGGCATATCGAAAACTAAAATCGAAAGAAGGATCATATTCCTGCCAGATATTTTTAATAGCTGCTAACGCCGGCTGCATTTGTGTAGCTTTAATTTTGATGAATGCCGTACTTCGGGATTCAAACCAGGCCGGCTCCTTTTGCATAAAGAAAAACATTGGAGGGATAGCCTTATCCACACCTAGGAACTGGTAATCTTTAACCACACCAATTACGTTAAACCGGCTGCCGTTGAAAGAAAGCACGGTACCCACAGGATGAGTAAGATGCATAGTTTTAACTGCTGTTTCGTTCAATACACAGGCGTCGATAGAATCGCTTCCATAAGCGGGTGAAAAAGCCCTTCCTTCTACTATTTCCGCCCCCAGTGTTTTAAAATAATTAAAACCCACCTGTTCTGTGGCCGAGTTAAAACTCTCGCCACGAAGTGCGAGGGTATTCCATGCGTAAAAATTAGCCAGAGAAGACATGGCCCGGCTGACCTCTGTTACTCCTGGAACTGTTTCAAGGCGATTTTTAAACGAGTGAAAATCTTGAAACGACTTATCTCTCAATTTAAACGTGATAACCTGGTCCGGTTGAAAACCCAGGTTTTTTTGCTGCATGTATTTGATCTGCGAAAAGACAAGTGTAGTTCCAATAATAAAAAGCACTGCTATCAAAAGCTGCAGGGTTAATAGCGATCTACGCAGGTTGGAACTTCGTGTCCCCCGGAAAAAATTACCTTTGAGCACATTGGCAGGCTGATACCCGGATAAGAACAGGGCGGGATATAAACCGGCCAGCAAGGCCACACTCAGCACTACCAACATGATTTCGAGGCCATGGCGCCAGAAGTTGTAGCGGGTAAAAAGCGCCGGCTCTATATCCAATGTATGGTTGAACATCGGCAGGCAAAGTTTTACGAGGACCAAGGCAATGAGCAAAGCCGCCAGACATTGCAGGAGATACTCCATAATGAATTGCATTCCCAATGCCGCCCGGGTACTTCCCATTACTTTTCTCACGCCCACTTCTTTAGCTCTGGCTGCTGCACGCGCGATAGCCATATTGGTAAAATTAATTGTGGCTACCAGGAGAATAAATAACCCCAAAAGAAAGATGGCAATAATAGTGGTATAAATAACTTTGCTGCTGCTTACATCCCAGAATGGATGTAGATGAAGTTCACTGACAGGCTGGATATGTACATCTCTCTTTCTGCCGCTTTGCAGCCATTCCTCCTTTGACATGCCACTGTTCTTCAATGCACCTGGAAGCACTTTAGACAGCAATACCGCTGAAAGTTGCTGTTGCACTGCCATGGGATTTGCATTCTTCTTTAATAAAAAATAAGTGGCTGTATAATTGTTTCCCCAGTTGCCGGAAGTATCGTTATTGCTTGCAATAGCTTCAAAAGACAAATGGGTGGGTCGCTTCTCTTCCTTTAATACCCCGGTTACCTTTAGGGTCATTTCTTCGTTAAGCAGGTAAAGCGACTTGCCGACCGGATTTTCATTCCCGAATAGTTTTTCACTCAATGCCCGGGTCAACACCAGGGAAGCGGGGGCATCCAATGCCGTATGAGGATTGCCGTATAAAAAACGGTACCGGAAAACATCAAAAAAGCTGGAATCACCAAAGTAACAATGTTTCGCGGTTATCTGCCTGTCGCCGCTTTTCAATATCATCTCTTCGTTAGCCACCCGCGTACCTGCTTCGATCTCAGGTACTGTCGCTACACCTGCCGCTGCCATGCCGTCCGGCAGCAGGGAACCGCGAAAAGATTCTTTCCCATCAAAATTAGCATCATATTCGGCCCGGTAAATTTGCTTATAGTCCGGGAGCCATTTATCGTAGCTGAATTCATAGTCCGCATATAGCAGGATCAGGATAAAACCGGCTAAGCCTATAGCCAGTCCGCCAATGCTGATGGCCGTGTATCCTTTGTTTCTCCAAAGGTTACGGAATGCGATCTTTAAAAAATTCTTAAACATAACTTAATTATT
>CAYRBD010000188.1:0-2861 GCA_964422465.1 uncultured Chitinophagaceae bacterium | reverse complement strand
CCCCTTGTGGTACCGGCACTTGTGCCCGGATGGCTCAGTGGCATGCAAAGGGGAAGTTGAAAAAGGGAGAACCCTTTATTCATGAAAGTTTTATCGGATCTAAGTTTATTGGAAGGGTAGAGGAGGAAGTTACCATTTCCGGGCAGCCCGCCATTGTTCCTTCCATTGAAGGGTGGGCCAGAGTATATGGTTATAACACCATTACCGTGGATTCACAGGATGATCCTTATGCACTGGGTTTTCAGGTAATATAAAAAAGTATGAAAACTATTGGAATAATTGGAGGAGGCATTACGGGTTTATGTTGTGCCTATTATTTGCAAAGGGAAGGTTTTCATATAACGGTCATTGATCAGGGAGACCTTAGCGATGGCAGCTCTTACGGGAACGCCGGGATGATTGTACCGAGCCATGTTATTCCTCTGGCCGCTCCGGGGATCATGAACAAAGGCCTAAAATGGATGGTTAATTCCAAAAGTCCTTTCTATATCCATCCTGCTTTTAGAAAGGAATTACTCCGCTGGGGATGGTTGTTTTACAAGTCTTCAACGGCTAAAAATGTAGTGCGGGCCATTCCTGCCCTAAGGGATATAAGCAGGCTTAGCAGGGAGCTCTACATTGACCTGGTTCAGGAAACCGGCATCCCGGGTTTTTCTCAAAGAGGGTTGTTCATGCTTTATCAAACGGCTGCTGCGGAGAAAGAAGAGATAGAAGCGGCAGGGATGGCCGGTAAAGCCGGCGTGGAAGCACATGTGGTTTCTACTGCGGAAGTTGAGCGAATGGAGCCGGAGGTTAAAATGAAGGTTAGAGGGGGAGTATATTATCCGGGGGATGCGCATCTGACCCCGCCCTTGCTGATGGAAGGGCTTAAAGCATATTTGAAGAATAAAGGAGTCCGATTTTTGACAGAAACCAAAGTTATCAATTTCTATATTGAAAAGGATGAGATTAAGCAGGTAATCACCGATCAGAAGGATATTGTTTTTGATGAAGTAATTGTTGCAGGAGGCTCCTGGTCTCCTTTTTTATTACAAAAACTAAAAGTACAGTTGCCCTTACAAGCCGGAAAAGGCTATAGTTTTGGTATTAAAAAACCAGTACAGAAAATAAATATTCCAAGCCTGCTGATAGAAGGTAAAGTAGCGGTGACACCTATGAGTGGATTTCTTCGGCTGAGTGGAACAATGGAAATAACCGGAATAAACCAGGTTGTGAATATGAAAAGAGTAGAAGGAATAATACGTACGGTCAATGATTTTTATCCTGATATGAAAGTTAAGCTGCCGCCGAAAAAAGAAGTATGGAGTGGTCTTCGGCCCTGCTCGCCTGATGGCTTACCCTTTCTAGGCAGATTAAAGGGTATAAACAATGCAATCATAGCTACCGGCCATGGTATGATGGGTGTCAGTTTAGGGCCGGCAACGGGCAGGTTAGTGAGTGAAATAATAACCGGAGAGCAAACTGATATAGGTTTAGATGTATTTGCTCCGGAACGGTTTGATAGCTGATAAATAAGGAATTTTGGCTCTCCTGTTAATTGATTTCCCTGTTCCTCTTTTTTAGTATGAAATAGACTGGAACACCAATAATGACAAGGACTAATCCGGGCCAGGTATATATAGGTCTGTATATTAATAATGAAATACAAATACAGGCTGCCATCAGGATATAAACTGCAGGAAGAACCGGATACCCGGGTGCTTTATAGGGTCGTTCAACATTGGGGTTTTTTCTTCTCAATATATAGATGCCACTAATAGTAAGGATATAAAAAATGAGCACCACAAAAATTACATAATTGAGTAAGTCACTATAACTTCCCGATAAACAAAGTAAAGAGGCCCAAATACACTGTGCCCAGATTCCGTTTGCAGGTACGCTGTGTTTATTTAACCTGCGAATAGGACGGAAAAACAGCTTATCTTCTGCCATTGTGTAATAAACCCTTGCTCCGCTAATGATAAGACCGTTATCGCAACCAAAAGTGGATATCATGATCAAGACGGCGATAAGGATAGCTCCTGCTTCGCCCAGAATGTAAAAGGAAGCTGAAGAAGCTATACGGTCGGCAGGGGCAAAAGCAATATCCTTCATGGGTAGTATTGCAATATAAATAAAATTACACAGGATATAAAGAACCGTCACCAGCAGTGCTCCCAGGAACAGGCTCATGGCCACATTTCTTTTTGGGTTTTTTACTTCTGCAGCCACATAAGTTACGCTGTTCCATGCATCGCTGGAGAATAGCGCCCCCACCATAGCCACGCCGATTAACCCCACCAACTCCCATCCCTGGGAAGGGATTGCTTTTGTATAACTGTTGGTATAACCCCGAATCAGATCAAAATGAAACCCTTTCCAAGCATCAGCCCAGTTTGTGGACAAGACCCCAGTTCGCATAGCCCAAAAACCAAAGATGATAAGCAGGCATAAAGCAAGTATCTTAGTAACCGTAAATACGCCCTGAATTAATCGACCTTTATTAATTCCTTTTGTGTTAATGTAGCTTAAAAGAAAAATAATAACGATGGCAATGAGTTGTGCCACAGAAACATGAAAATATCCCCATCTGAACAAAACATGACTTTCGCCAAACTCAGGAAGGAGATAAGCCAGAAATTTGGCAAAAGCGACTGCTACCGCAGCAATCGTGCCACATTCTATTACGACAAAAAAAGCCCAGCCATATAAAAAGCCAATCAAAGGAGAGTAGGCTTCTCTTAAGAATACGTACTGGCCACCTGCGCATGGGTACATGGCAGATAATTCTCCGTAACTCAGCGCACCTACTATTGTCATAAAGCCACTTAGTGATTGTTTATAAATAAGTAGTACATTTGTTAAAAAATAACAACAATGGC
>CAYRBD010000187.1:0-2885 GCA_964422465.1 uncultured Chitinophagaceae bacterium | reverse complement strand
TGGCTCCCACCATGGAGTGGGATACCGCAGCCGCCCATGCTATAGCAAAATATGCCGGTTGCAGCGTCTTGGAATTTAAAAACCGGAAAGAACTAAAATACAATAAAAAGAATTTATTAAATCCTCATTTCATTGTTTTAAGGGATCAGTAAGTCAGTGATACTGAATACCGAATACCAAATCCCAAATTTTGTAAGAAAAAGAACTTCGGGTAGTTAAAATACATGTTTTCTTTTCCACTTCCCATACAGCAGATTATTGTACTCGTTGTGACGGTAGTATTGATTGTTTTTCTGCTGCTGGAAAATATCAAACCGGCTTTCCTCTTTTTCTCAGCTGTGTTGATATTCCTATTATCGGGGATTATACAGACCAGCGACCTGTTGAATGCGTTTTCTAACGAATCTATTTTAAGTATCTTCTTGCTGATTTTTCTGATCTCCGGCATTAAAGAGCATTTTAATTTGATTGCAAGAATGGATCAGTTGTTTGGGAATGCTAAAACCCCCAGAGGTTTTATGCTCAGAATGACTACAGGAGTAGCGGCTTTGTCTGCTTTTTTAAATAATACCCCTGTGGTGGCTCTGTTTATGCCTTATGTTTACCAATGGTCCAGAAAGCGAAAAGTTTCGCCGTCTAAATTTTTGATTCCTCTGTCTTATGCCGCAATTTTAGGAGGGATGATTACGGTAATTGGTACTTCCACAAATCTGGTATTAAATGGCCTCATAGAAACGAAAAATGCGCCAACCCCCACTTTTTTAGACTATTTAATACCGGGGGTATTGGTCAGCATTGGCGGTATCTTGTTCCTGTATTATTTTGGGTATAAACTGTTGCCCAGCCGGACAGAACTGCTCAAATCGGTTAGTGGGAAAACACGCCAGTACATGGTGGAGGCCCGTGTAGTTAAGGGGGCTGGTATTATTGGTAAATCTATATTGGAGGCCAATTTACGCAACCTTAGTGGTATTTATTTATTTGAAATAATTAGGAACAAACGTCGGCTTACACCGGTAGATCCACAAGAAATAATACGGGAAGGGGATGCATTGGTATTTGCCGGCGATACTGAAAATATTATTGAACTACTCGAACGGGATCAGGATTTTACCATGCCGGTGACCAATGGATTAAACAAAAGCCTTAGGTTTGGAAACATCATAGAAACGGTCGTCCCTTTTAATTCAGAACTGGTAAATCATACCCTGAAGGAACGGGCATTTAGAGAAAATTATGATGCGGCAGTAGTGGCTATTCATCGAAATGGGGAGCAACTCAGGGGTAAAATAGGAGAGATTATTCTACAGGCGGGAGACTTATTGTTGATTTCTCCCGGAAGCAGTTTCCACCAGAAGATAGAACAACGCTCAGATTTATATCTGGTTTCTGTAGTGCGTCATTCTGCTAATGCCCGACCCGTTGCGGTAAAGGGATTTTTCTTTTTGCTGCTGGCTGCCATTGTGGGCCTGGCTTTTGGCGTCATGAACTTGTTTTTTGCTTTGCTGTTGCTAATGGCTTATATGGTGGCTTTCAGGTTAGTGAGTATTGGACGGATAAAGAAGTTATTGGATGTAGATTTATTGGTCATTCTGGTATCCTCTTTAACTTTTAGCACGGCCCTGATTGACTCCGGAACGGCTCAAATCCTTGCTAATGGAGTGATTAGTGTTTTTCAGCCTTTGGGAAGTATGGGGGTTATTATCGGGATTTATCTTTTGACCCTGTTATTAACTACCTTTGTAACTCATGTGGCTGCAGTATCCATTGTTTTCCCCATTGCCTATGGGATTTCAGTGCAGATGCCGGGGATTGATCCGGTGGCTATCTTTATAGCCATTGCATTTGCAGCTTCAGCCTCATTTCACGCGCCTTTTACCTATCAGACCAACATGATGGTGTATGGGCCGGGCAATTATAAATTCAAAGATTTTTTAAAGGTGGGCGGCCCGTTAACTTTAATTTATTCGCTCTTAACCTTAATTTTTATTACCTTTTACTACAAAATGTAAATATCTATGGAAGAACAGCCTCAGGTTATTCCCCATCATCACCTGGTAGATGTTAAAGAACGTCATCATTTAAATGGGCATCGTTCGCTTACGGTCTGGCTCACAGGGCTTTCGGGTTCCGGTAAATCTACCGTGGCCAGCCGGCTGGAGCAAATGTTGATAGAAAAGGGAATACATAGTTATATCCTGGATGGGGATAACATCCGCACCGGGCTCAATAAAGGCTTGACTTTTACTGCTGCCGACCGGGAAGAAAACTTACGCCGTATTGCTGAAGTGTCCAAGCTTTTTGTAGATGCTGGTATAGTCGTGTTGAGTGCTTTCATCTCCCCATTAAAAAAAGACCGGGAAAGGGTGAAACGCATTATAGGGGAAAACAATTTTGTAGAAGTCTTTGTTAACACTCCTTTAGCAGAATGCGAACGCCGGGATGTGAAAGGATTGTATAAAAAAGCACGGAGGGGAGAGATCAGCAACTTTACCGGACTGAGTGCCCCTTATGAAGAACCTGATCAGCCCGACCTGATTCTACAAACAGAAGGCCAAAGTATTGATGATTGTGCAGCCCGTATCTTCAATTTTTTAATTAACGACAGAAAAATTATGGAATTATGAAAAGTTATTATCTGAATTATTTAGATGAATTAGAATCCGAAGCTATCTATATTCTTCGTGAGGTATTTGCTCAATTCCAGCATCCGGTTATTCTTTTTTCCGGAGGAAAAGATTCGATTACATTGACACATCTGGCTAAGAAAGCTTTTTATCCCGCCAGAATACCATTCCCTTTGATGCATGTGGATACCGGGCACAATTTCCCGGAAACGATGGCTTTCAGAGATAGCCTGGTTAAAGAGTTGGGGGTACAGCTAA
>CAYRBD010000186.1:0-3083 GCA_964422465.1 uncultured Chitinophagaceae bacterium | reverse complement strand
GGTCTTCTCCCGAAGCGGTGATCATCTGAATCCCCTTGTCTGTAAGGTCCACCGTATTATTTTTTTCATCAATAACAAAGTAAAGCTCATCTACTACGGTGGGCATTTCACGCTCCTGATCCGCCAGGTAATGATTTTGGGCTTTCTGCATCAACACCTTGTTACCGGGCTCGCTCATGTATTTGATCAGCGCATGGTTTTTGGGTAATCCCTTAAAAGCACGAAACAAGTAAAGCCCTCCGTTCTTCGGGTCGCTTTGTCCTTCCTTAATGAGTTTTTTTGCCTTTTGAAGGTTATGGAGAACCACTTTTTTCTGAGCCTCTACCAGTTTTTGGACCCGTGGCTTCAGGTTAACAAACTGTTGCTCTTCTCCTTTCGGCACCGGGCCTGAAATAATGAGCGGTGTACGGGCATCATCTATAAGTACGCTGTCCACCTCATCCACCATGGCAAAATGATGTTTGCGCTGCACCATTTCATCAGGAGAATGGACCATGTTATCTCTCAGGTAATCAAAACCAAATTCATTATTGGTGCCATAGACTACATCTGCCTTGTAGGCTTGCCGCCGTTCGGCGGAATGAGGCTGATGCTTATCAATACAGTCGGTAGTCAGTCCGAGAAACTCCAACAAGGGACTGTTCCATTCCTGGTCACGGCGGGCCAGATAATCATTAACCGTTACGATATGCACTCCTTCACCGGTCAATCCATTCAAGTAGGACGGCAAGGTAGAGACCAGGGTTTTCCCTTCTCCTGTTGCCATCTCAGCCACTTTACCCTGATGCAATACAATACCACCTATAAGCTGCACATCATAATGCAACATATTCCAGGTAATTGAATTACCGGCTGCCTCCCAGGAGTTCTTATAAACAACCTGGTCCGGCGCTCCATTTTTGCCTTCTCTAATATTAATATGTGGTTTACCAACCGCCAGTTGCCTGTCTAAATCCGTGGCAGTGGCTACCAATTCCGTATTTTCCATGAAGCGGTGGGCCGTCTCTTTCATCACTGCAAACGCTTCCGGCAGAATTTCCATCAAAATTTCTTCCAGTTTCTCATCCCGCTTTTCCTTGATCTTATCCACTTCCTCATAGATGCTGTCTTTTACAAAAAGATCATCCAACTCGGGGTCTTCTGCCTCTGCCTCTTTGGCACGGATTTCTTCATCCAGGCTTTTCAGATAATTCTTCACCCGATTGCGAAAATCTACTGTTTTTGCCCGAAGTTCATCATTGCTTAATGATTGATATTGTTCATAATATTCATTTATCTGTCCTACGTAAGGCCGGATAGACTGAATATCTTTCTGCGATTTCCGCCCGCCAATTAATTTTCCAATAAAACCTAACATAATGTATTTATACGAATATGATTTGTAATTCTTATATTATTCAAATATTGTGCTTGTTATCTCATTCTGACATTCCGTCATAAGACAATCTACAAAGTTAACATTTCTATCGGGTTTTAATCCATATAAAGCCGTATTTAGGAAAATTTTAGCGGAACAAAAGTTGGAAAAAAGTCTATAACAATTGTATATTTAGGAAAATTTTTTATCATGAAACACCCGCTCCATCTGTATTGGCTTGTACCGGTTCTGGTATTTATGGCTTTTCCCGCTTTTGCTCAAACATCTTCTCTTCCTATGGGCTTTTTAAAAGCACATGCCCCGGAGCAATTGTCCCTGGAGAAACAATTTTCCAACTCTTTAAGCTCACAGGAAATGGATACCTGGGTCAAACGCCTGTCTGCACGACCGCATCACGTGGGCTCTCCATACGATAAGAAGAATATCTTTTTTATTGATTCCCTTTTTAAAAGTTGGGGATACCAGACCAAAATAGACACCTATTATGTCCTCTTCCCAACCCCTAAAACACGGCAGTTAGAATTAGTTGCTCCTACTACCTACAAAGCGACCCTTATGGAAAAGGTCATCCCCGGCGACCCTTACACTGCACAGACTAAAGAGCAATTACCCCCCTACAATGCCTACTCGGCGGACGGAGATGTCACGGGGGAACTGATATTTGTCAATTATGGCCTGCCCGAAGATTATAAACAACTTGCTGAAATGGGGATTTCGGTAAAAGGGAAAATTGTCATCGTAAAATACGGCCGCTCCTGGCGTGGTATCAAGCCCCGACTGGCCTATGAGCATGGGGCCATCGGATGCATCATTTATTCCGATCCGAAGGATGATGGCTATACCCGAGGAGACGTATATCCTAAAGGCCCGTATAAAAACCCTTATGCCGTTCAGCGAGGCAGCGTAACCAACATGACCATTTATCCCGGTGATCCGCTCACCCCGGGCCATGCCGCTACCAAAAACGCCAAAAGATTAAAGATATCGGATACCAAAGTCATTAAGCAGATTCCGGTACTCCCCATTTCTTATCATGATGCACGCCCCCTTCTGGAGGCCCTGGGCGGACCAGTGGCGCCTGCCGGCTGGGCCGGCAGCCTGCCTATCACCTATCATGTGGGCGCCGGACCTGCCAAAGTACATCTTAAACTGGCCTTTAACTGGGATATTACCCCCATTTATGATGTGATAGCCACCCTGAAAGGAAGTGAATACCCGGATCAATGGATTTTGCGCGGCAACCACGAAGATGCCTGGGTAAATGGCGCCGCAGACCCCGTGAGTGGGCTGGCAGCCGAATTAGGAGAGGCTAAAGCGCTACATGAATTGGTTCAAAATGGCTGGCAACCTAAACGAACCATCAAATTTTGTGTCTGGGATGCTGAAGAACCAGGCCTGCTTGGTTCTACAGAATGGGTGGAGGATCATGCGGAAGAATTAAAACAAAAAGCCGTAGCCTACATCAATTCAGATAACAACGGACGCGGGTTCTTATATGCCGGAGGCTCCCACTCCCTGGAGAAATTCTTTTCGCAGGTAGCCTTTTCAGTTAAAGACCCTGAAAAAGGGATTTCTGTAGGTCAACGCCGCCTTGATGCCTCTTCCCTGTATGGAGAAAAACGACAAAAACATTTCCGTTTGAGCGCCCTGGGCTCCGGCTCCGATTATTCCCCTTTTCTGCAACACCTGGGGATTGCTTCCATGA
>CAYRBD010000185.1:0-3103 GCA_964422465.1 uncultured Chitinophagaceae bacterium | reverse complement strand
CCAATTCCCTTCGTACAGATAAACTCTTGAAAGCAAAGCCTCAGCTGCATACTTATTGATTTTAAGACTAAAGGTGGAGGATTCTCCAGGCAATGCATCAGGTAAAAGGCTAATGGCAGTTTTAAAATCACTAATTACCTGATCGTAAACCTCTTTGACGGTATTGCGTGAGGGTTTATCCACTTTTTCCGGGAGGTTGATAGATGAGTTGGTAATAATTGGGATCCCCGGATGAGTAGCATCATTTGTAAAATTGTAGGGTTGAGCAAAAGCCCGGCATAAGTCGAAATGACCCAAAGCGCGAAGCGCATAAGCCTGGCCTAAAATAGCATCTTTATCTTCCTTATTGGCTTCTACCTGAGACCCGGCATTGATGATCAAATTGCAGTTTACTATAACACGATACACCACATCCCACATGCCGCTTGCATAACCATCCAATTTGGTAACATTGTAATCATTGTAATCCAGATAACGTCCGGCATTTTTAGTACTAATGTAAATGTTGTCGGACAATAATTCTGGCACGACCGAAAAGGTTCGGTTATAATAGCTACTGCTTTGTAATCTGTCATAAACTCCGTTAATAGCAGTTTGCATCCCATTAATATCTGTGATAGCTTCTGCTGCATCTACGGAAGAAGTGGAGGGTATATCTAAAAATGATTTGCTGCAGGAAGCCATCCCTAATGGAATAAGAATGAAAAGTAACCAGTAGCCTATTTTCTTATTATATATAGAAATCATGATAAGTCAATTTATGTTTTTAAAAATGGATATTGATGCCCATGGTAATAGTTTTATAATGAGGCGCATACTGATCCAGCTCTCCGTCTGCATATACCTCAGGATCCATGATCAATGCTTTATCCTTTACATAAGTAAAAAGATTATTAGCACGAAAATAAACAGATGCCCCTTCAATTTTAAGGGTGTGGGTAAAGGAAGAAGGCAGGGCATAGCTCAAGGTAATGTCTCTGAGACGAATGTAACTGCCATCATACAAGAAGCGGGAAGATTGTTCGTAGCTGTGTGTTTTGTTGCCATAAATAATCCTGGGTACATCGGTATGATCCCCCGGATTCTGCCAGCGGTTCTCATATTCATACCGGCTCATTTTGCCCATGGCATCAAATTTTTTGTGACCGTCTGAATTGGTATCTCCTCCCCAGACATCATATACTTTCCCTCCCCATCGGTAATAGAACATGAAGGAGAAGGAGAACCGCTTATAATTAAATGTATTGGTTAAGCCTCCGTAAAACTTCGGAGTGGCATTCCCTTCATATCTGCGTACTGCTTTACTAAAATCGTTGGTGGTTGAAGATTTGTCTTCTGCAGAATACCACAAAGCATCTCCCGTTTGTGGATCAACACCGGCGTAAGCATACAGGTAAAAAGAATAATAATTAAACCCTACTTCTCGCTTGTAAGTGCTGCTGGTGAGTGGACTGGGAAGTCTCGTAATTTCGTTTTTATTGAATGAAATATTGAAATTGGTATTCCAGCTAAATCCATTCCGCTGTGCACTCAGGATGTTTTTGCTGTTAAGCGCTATCTCCACCCCTGAGTTTCTCATGGACCCATAGTTATCCAGATAACTGCCCAGGCCTGTGGTTGCAGGCAAAGGAACGCTCAGTAAAAGACGGGAGGTAGCTCTGTCATAATAATCGACAGAACCAAACAGGCGGTCTTTGAAAAGGCCGAAGTCCAGTCCGATATCCAGGGGTTTGTTTAATTCCCAGGTAAGAAATGCATTTGCATATTGGCCTAATAAGGAACCTGAAGAACCATTATAATTGTGTCCGCTTGAGTACAACCCACGGGCTGCAGTATTGCTTATCCCCTGGTTGCCACTGGTGCCATAACTGGCCCGGAGTCTTAAATCGGAAAAAGTGTTCAGCCCTTTGAGCACAGTTTTGTGTAGGTTCCATCCGGCACCCACGCTCCAGAAGTTGCCGTATCGCTTTTTGGAGCCGAAACGGGAAGACCCGTCTCTACGAAAAGATGCACTTAGTGAATATTGTTCTTTATAATGATAGTTGGCATTTATAAACGCTCCTGCTAAAGAGTTGGAAGAATTACCTGATGACAGGTCTTTTGGTAAGGAAGCTGCATTCATCCATTGAAGGCCGGGGATAAAATCTTCAGCTTCTCCGGACAGGTCTTCGCTGTATCCTTTTTGGGCTTCGTAGCCGCCAAAAACCTCCAGATCATGAAATCCATTAAAGGTTTTTTTATACCGCAGGAGATTGGTGGTCGTCCATATTTTGCTGTAGGAAGTTGAAGCATTTCTTCTGCCGTTGTTGTGCCTTCCTGAGCCGAAAAAGGGATTGTACCAGGTTGCGTTTTTATCAAAGGCCAGGCTGATGGATTCCGTACTTTCAAAAGTAAGATCATCTATTATTTTATAGATTGCTTTTCCCTGTGCCGTAGTGTGGAAGGCAGTATGTGGACGACTATTTAATTTTAATTCTCCCACCGTATTGTGAGTGCCATTATAACCGGTATTATATGTACCATCGGAATTAAAGATGGGAACCCAGGGCTGGGTCCGGTAAAATGCACGAATAGGACTTTCCAGAGAACCTCCGGTAGGTACGGAATTGGATTTATCGAAATAGCCCATTAGTTTACCGCTTAAACTTAATCTCTTCTTTATATGGGTATTGACAGACATCATCACATTACCTCTTTTATATTGATCCCCGATTTGGGGAGAATACGATTGCATATAACTACCGGAAAGATAAAATTGGGTGTTGTCACTCCCTCTGGATGCCGATAAATGGTATTGGCTGAAATGCCCCGTGCGGATAAGTGCTTTTTCCCAATTGGTATTTTGATTGGGATCTACGCCCTCACTTTTTACTTTTGCATCCCAATCGGCGGCATCATGGCCTGCATTGAGCCAGCCTTCCTTCAAAAGCTCCAGCATTTCAGGCGTGTTTAAGGGTTTTTGCCTTTTAGTTACCGAAAGTTTATTGATTCCTTCCATTACGGAAAAGTTAAACCGGGTCTGTCCGCTTTTTCCTTTTTTTGTGGTAATAATTATGACTCCATTGGCAGCCCTTGAGCCATAGATTGAGGTGGCTGCGGCATC
>CAYRBD010000184.1:0-3142 GCA_964422465.1 uncultured Chitinophagaceae bacterium | reverse complement strand
GTTATTTCTCAAAAAGAGTATCAAAACAGCCAACGGGAATACCACCTCCAGCTGCAAAATAAAAAACTGGAACAGCAGACCCTGGAGCAGGAACAAGAATCCCGGCAGATGCAGCTGTCCGAAACCAACGGCTCTATTGCCCGCCTGCAAAAGAGCCTGCAGCTGATCCAAAAAAGCATTGAAAACCTGACCGTCAAAGCGCCCGTTTCAGGAAGGCTTTCCTCCTTTGATCCGGTGGTAGGCAGAAGCTATGCCCCGAATGAAACCATGGGGAAGATTGATGTTTTGAAAGGCTACAAGCTAAAAGCCCAGGTGGATGAATATTATATCTCCCGCGTACACGAAGGGCAAAAAGCCGTTTGCCGGTTTGGAAACAAAGAATATCCCATGGAGGTAAAAAAGGTATTGCCGGAAGTGACCAACGGGCAGTTTGAAACCGACCTGGTCTTCACAGATGACCCGCCCAAAGGATTAAGCCGAGGCCTGTCGCTGCAGGTGAAAATATATTTGTCTGCCAATCAGAAAGCCTTACTGCTCCCCCGCGGACAGTTTTTTGAAAGCACCGGCGGCAACTGGGTGTACGTGGTCAACGACGACCATGCAGTAAAAAGGAATATACAATTAGGCCGGAAAAACTATCAATATTTTGAAGTATTGGAAGGGCTGGAACCGGGAGATAGCGTGATCACTTCAGGATATGAAGGATATACGCAATATGATGAGGTGAATATAAAGTGAAAAAGTTATGTTCAAAAACTATCTCAAAATAGCATTTCGCAACCTTTGGAAAAACAGGGGCTATAATATCATCAACATCTTGGGAATGGCACTAGGGTTTGCAGCTTTTCTGCTTATTCTGAGCTATATTAACTATGAACGAAGCTATGACAAGATATTCCCGAATCATCAGGAGATGGTGAAAGCCGGAATAAACGACGGCTCGGGATTTGGAAGTACCATGAGCGCCGGTTTTGGACCATTGTCCGCACAACAATTTCCTGAAATAAAAAGCTATACCAGGATGAGTTTCTCGGCCAATAAAGGTTTATGGACGGCGAACGATAAAAGCATCTATATAGACAATCTGTATGATGTAGATTCTACTTTCTTCAAAATATTCCAATATCCTTTTTTATATGGCGATCCGGAACAGGCATTAGATAAGCCGAACAGCATTGTTATTTCGGATAAAATAAGCCGTCAGTTTTTTGGAAACCAAAACCCGATCGGACAAACGATCGTCATAAATAAAAATCACAACTATATGGTCTCGGGCGTTTTTAAAACACCCGACGCTCCTACTACCTTTCGTGCCAATGCATTTGAAAAACTACAGACAAGATTTGGGAATAATGAACTGTTCCCCAGGAACTTTTATACCTTTTTCCATGTAAGTAAGGGTGCCAATGTGCCCGTTCTGGAAAAGAAATTAGCTTCCTTTGTAACGGCAAGAGGTCAGAAAATAGATCCCGAAGATAACTGGGATAAAGTACGCATCCACCTTGATCCTATCACGCAAATGCACTTCAGTGATCTGTCAAACGGACATGCCGGATTATTAACCATGTTATTGATAATCGGCATCATTCTTCTGTTGATCGCCTCGGTCAATTTTGTCAACCTTTCGGTAGCCACCGCTCTGGGGAGAGCCAAAGAAGTAGGCATGCGCAAAGTGATGGGTGCCGGGAAATTGAAAATCCGTTTGCAGTTTTATTTTGAAATTTTTATTCAATTATTCATCGCTTATCTATTGGCAAACATACTGGCAATCCTATTAAAACCCGCTTATGCTTCTTTCCTCGGATTAACTTCCTTAACCAATAGCGCCGGAGCATGGAATATGGCTCTATACGAAATAGCTACGCTGCTTTTGATCACATTTCTGGCAGGCGCCTATCCTGCCTTTTATCTTTCCCGCTTTGATCCTTTCCACATACTGAAAGGGAATTTTTCACGCGGAAGATCAGGTACGTTTACGCAACGCCTGCTGTTGATCTCCCAGATCACCTTAACAACGATATTTTTAGTTGGTGTGATGATTATGGCCAGACAGGTGAGTTATTTAAAAGATATCAACCTGGGTTTCCAACCCGATCAGGTACTGACTATTCCCATTCATACGGAGGATGCCTATAAAAAATACAGGTCATTAAAAACGGAATTACTGAATGTATCCGGTATAACATCCGTTTCCAGAGTAAGTAATCTGCCCGGACATGGATTCGGAGGCAACGATTATCAATATAAAGACATCACACAGGAATTTAATTTCCTGTGTGTAGGTTATGATTTCGCGAAGACCATGGGCATGCAATTTATAGAAGGAAGGGGATTTGATCCTCAGCGGGATCCGGATACGCTCCGGCATATTATTCTCAATCAGTCGGCCGTAAAGTCATTGGGTATTACGGGCGATCCGGTGGGACAATATTTAAATCGTGGACAGGGATGGGCCGGAGAGCAAATTATCGGGGTGATAAAAAATTTTCATTACGGCTCCCTGCAAAACCAGATTCAACCTCTCGTCTTTCAACTGCATTGGGGAAACCGGATGCCGCATATCCTCGTTCGGGTACATACCAAACATTTAGATCAAACACTTGCCAATATCAAAACTATCTGGAATCGCTATGAGCCCGGCTTCCCTGTCACCTATACTTTTCTCGATCATTATTTTGACAAATTCTTAAACTCATTTCAACGACAGGAGAGAACAGTATTCGTTTTTGCCCTGTTGGCGGTGCTGCTTTCCTTATTCGGGTTGTTTGCATTGGTGGCTTTTTCGGTACGGAACCGGAGAAAGGAAGTGGCCGTTCGCAAGGTTTTGGGTGCTTCCAACGGCGCTATTCTGGCTTTGCTCAACAGGAATTTCATCCGGCTGGTCATCGGAGGATCGGTTTTGGGGTGGCCACTGGCCTACCTGGCGGCCCGGCACTGGCTGAATGGATTTGCTTACAGAATAGACATGCCGGTATGGCCCTTTATCATTGCGGCAGTCGTTTCCGTCGCTTTAACCATCATAACGGTAAGCCTGGTAAGCTGGCGGGCGGCGAGGGCAAACCCGATGAAGGCATTGAAGTATGAATAAATAATTAAGTTATGTTTAAGAATTTTTTAAAGATCGCATTCCGTAACCTTTGGA
>CAYRBD010000183.1:0-3147 GCA_964422465.1 uncultured Chitinophagaceae bacterium | reverse complement strand
ATTCCAGGGGATAATTATCAGTAAAACAGAGCGCCAAAATTTGAGGAACCGTAGCGCCTTTGACCATTACGCTTACCGGTGGTGCCTTTTGCACATCCTCATTGTTGTAGATGAACTGGTAATCGGTTTTGTGCTGAATAATTTTAAAAACCTGGGATAATTTTACATTCTTCAGGTCCATTGAAAGTTTTTCCTGGGAATAGCCCCTTGCACATACATTCACTACGCAAGCCAGAGTGAGAAAAATCGTTAAGCGCATGGCCCGACTGATTAGAAGAAATAAATCTTTTTTCATACCTTTGTACGGTTAATAGTTAATCAATGCCTTATCCGTCATTATTTTCAACTTTTACGGTAAGGTTTTTAACGAACTGCCTTCAGGCAGAACTTGTGATCCGGGAATGTTGCCGCATTCCCGGATTTTTTCATTTCGAACGAAGCGAGAAATCTCGTTCGGATTAAGAGCGGGTCAAGGTTCTTCCGTTTGCCCTTCAAGCTGTTTAAAATTCCTCCGCTTGCCCTTCAAGCTCGCTCAAGATTCCCCCGCTTGCTCTTCTGTTCGCTCGAGATTCCTCCACTTGCCCTTCGGGCTCGGTCGGAATGACGGGGGACCGCAGTGAGAAATTCTAATTTTTTTTATCCATATTCAAAATTAATTTTCATTAGTATGTTCCATGGCCTTTTTCTTCCACCATACTACTTTTACTTCTCGCCCCGCTACATCAAATCCTATCTTATGAGTCTTCTCCAGTTTTTCAAGGATATCAGTAATGTTTTCATACTTGCGTATGCGGCCCGTGAAATGCAGTAAAGAATCCACTCCCTCTTCATAAACCACCTTTACATCATACCAGCGGGATAAGGTTCTCATGATATTCCCTAATTCCTCATTCTCAAAGATAAACTGTCCGTTCTTCCAGGCTAAAGCCGTTTTTATATTGGCCTTATCCACCTTAATATTATCGCTATTCCCTTTTATTACCGCCTCATATCCCGGTCTGAGCCTCACGCCTCCCTTCTTATCCTGGGAGGTTACCCTTACAGCGCCTGCTGCCAGTGTGGTAATGTCTTTTCCATCCTCCTCATAAGCAGATACATTAAACTTCGTTCCTAAAACCTTTATTTCCCCCTTTTTAGTCTTTACTACAAAAGGCTTTCTCAATTCTCCTTTAGGGGTTAGGGGGGCCACTTCAAAATAGGCCTCTCCCGTTAAATAAACCTCCCGTTTTTCACCGCTGAATGTGGTAGGATACCGCAAAGAAGATGCGGCATTCAACCAAACCTTTGTTCCATCCGCCAACACCAACTGATATTCTCCGCCTCTCGGGGTTATTAATGTATTGTAAACCACTTTACTTCCATCTGCCTGCCTGTTGATCAAATAATGCAGGGTGCTTCCCCGGTTACTTACTTTGGTTCCTTCGTTTCCCTTTATTATCTCTTTTAAACTATCCGTTAATTGAACAACAGCACCATTCCCCATGACCAACCTGGCCACTTTCCCTTTGGGGTAAATTTGAACGCTATCTGTCTCAATATTAGTCTTTACAATCGCTTCTTTTCCCTTATTTTGTTTCAAAAAGTACCATCCGGCTCCAAGAGCCAGTAGGAAAGGGAAAACAACTGCCGCATATCGCAACGTCTTCCTAAGCAACAATTTATGCTTATTCGGTTTATTTGAAAGAACACCGTTCAACCCCTTCCAATAAGATTTGGAGCCCCTACCCTTCCAATATTCCAGTTTCTTTTCCAGATATGCCGGGTCTTTTATCCGCTCCCAGAATATTTGATGTGCTTCATTTTCATTGATCCATGAATTTAATCGCTTTTCTTCATCAGCGGAGACCGCTCCTTTCAAATATCTGGTTATTAACTCGGCTATTTCAAAACTTATATTGAGTTCGTTGAAATCTTTATCGGGCTTTTTCATTCAGTAGTTTCATTAAACTTAGTCATTTAATAAAAATGGCCTCGTTTCTATTAAAACAACTGAAGAAGAGAAAGGGGTGAAAGAAGGGGGAAAATATCCAGAGTAGTTTAATAGTAGTTGCAGGATTGTTGCAGAGATAGCTTTTGTTCTGCGAGAATTTGCGAAATCTGCGGGAATTTTTATATTACTCTAATCCTCATTTATTTATTCATTCTTTTACCCCTAAATGCTCACAAAAACAGCGAAGTTACCTTCATAATAACGCGCAACAACTGCAATCCCCTCTTTTTTTGGGTCTTTACTGTATTGATTGAAACTTGTAGTTTTTCTGCTATTTCCTTATTCTTCAATCCCTTGAAGTAGCCTAACTGCATTACATTTCGGCAACCGGCAGGTAGTTCTTGAATTGCCTGGTTCAATTTTTCCAATACTTCGGATTCTATCATTTTCTCCATGGTATCCGGCTCCTCTTTTTCTTCATGCAGCAGGTCGCCATATTTCTTGACCACCTTATCGTGCTTTCTGATATTCAGACAACGGTTTTTTACGGTGGTATAAAGAAAGGATTTAATTGCCGGAAAATCAGAAAAGTGTTCTTTCTTTTGCCAAAGTTTTATAAAGGCTTCCTGTACAACATCTTCCGCAGCATCGTTTAGCGGCAGAAGCGAAGTAGCAAAATAACATAGCCTCGTATGATACTTTTCAAATATCATGCGATAAACATCTTCATTGCCCTGATTAAATCCGGTTATGTAAAGTTCTTCATTCATTCCAGCCTTTGAAAAAAGAATTGGAAAAGCAATCGTAAAGTTATAATAAATTTTAAACTATCAAAAAAAAATTAAATTTTCAGAAGAAACTTACCTGCCAGCGTTGCAGCTTTGGTTGCAGGCCAGGTATCGAAAGGATGGGCACCCGCCATTGTAAGCGAAGTGAAGCAATCCGAGCGGAGGAATTTCGCTCGCCCTTACGTCATTCTTGCCACTAAGAGACACAACTTACGCGAATGAGATTTCTCCTCCCTGCTTCTGCCCACACTGCTACCTCGGCAGACAAGGTCGTTGAAATGACGTGTAGAACCGTCATCCCGCCCGGGCCCGAAGGACGAGCGGAGAAACCCAGGTCCGCTTACACCATCCAACCAGTTTGATGGAAATAGCATATCCAACACTTCAGGCCAATTTAATTGGTTGTTTTTAAACTTTAAATTCTAATTA
>CAYRBD010000182.1:0-3150 GCA_964422465.1 uncultured Chitinophagaceae bacterium | reverse complement strand
CAGGATATAATTTACATTATGAAGGAAATAAAATAGTTACTAACTTTACACCTCATTTTAATTAAATTACTCATGGATACCACATCTTCTTTTGAATTTGGTCTGATAGGCCTTGGCGTCATGGGACGCAATTTTTTATTGAATATGGCAGACCACGGATTTCGGGTTGCCGGTTATAACAGAACCCCTTCAAAAGCCACCCTGGTGGAAAAGGAAGCCGGGGAAGATACGGTAGTCATGGGGGTAAGTTCGATAGAAACTTTCGTAAAGGTTTTGAAAAAGCCTCGCATCATCATGATGCTGGTACCCGCCGGGATGGCCGTAGATGACCTCATTGAGCAATTAACTCCACGACTGGATAAAGGAGACATTATTATCGATGGTGGTAATTCTCATTTTACAGACACGCTTCGCAGAGTAGAATACCTGGAAAGCAAAGGTCTTCATTTTATGGGAATGGGCGTTTCGGGAGGAGAAGAAGGCGCCCGCCGGGGACCCAGTATTATGCCCGGAGGAGACAAAGCCGCCTGGGAGGCTGTTAAACCCATGCTGGAAGCCGCCTCTGCCAAAGTAAATGGAGACCCTTGTGTAGCTTATATGGGAAAAGGAGCAGCAGGACATTATGTAAAAATGGTCCACAATGGGATAGAATATGCGATTATGCAACTAATCAGCGAAATCTATCAACTTCTTCATGAGGGAATAGGACTGAATAATGATGAACTTCATCATGTATTTAAAGAATGGAATGAGGGAGAACTTCAATCCTTCCTGGTTGAGATTACCCGTGATATTTTCCTGCAGAAGGATGATAAATCTGACAACCGGCTGGTGGACATGATCCTGGACGAAGCAGGTTCAAAAGGAACGGGCAAATGGACCTCTCAAAGTGCCCTGGACCTCCACTACCCCATTCCAACAATAGACATAGCCGTATCCATGCGCGACCTTTCCAGCTACAAGCGGGAAAGAACCGCCATTGAAAAAATATATGGCCATCCGAAAAGTAAAATTGATACTGAAAAGAAGGCCTTCATCGACCAGGCACGCGATGCCCTTTTCTTCGGGATGGTCAGTTGCTATGCCCAGGGAATGGGATTGCTGTTTAAAGCCTCCCGGGAAATGAAAATGGACATTCCATTGGCAGATGTAGTTCGGATCTGGCGCGGAGGGTGCATCATCCGGTCTTCCTTCCTGGAAACTTTAGGAAAGATATATCAAAAAGATGCCCAGTTGGAAAATCCACTCATGACAGACGATCTGGCCAAACTTCTGAAGCCAAAAGAAAAAAACATGCGGAATACCATAGCCGCCGGGGTACAAAACGGCTTTCCCGTGGCAGGGCTCGCTACTGCCCTCGCTTATTTCGATTCTTTTAGAAGAAAACACCTGCCGGTAAATCTAATCCAGGCACAGCGCGATTACTTCGGTTCGCACACCTACAAGCGTATTGATGAAGAAGGCAGTTTCCATACCCAATGGGATGGTTCTGCTAAATAAAAAATATATCAAAACTTATTTTCATGTCAGAATCTAAAAATATTAAACCGCCTGCCTCTATGATCTTTATCCTCGGAGGAAGCGGGGACTTAAACTACAGGAAACTTACTCCTGCCCTATACAATCTTTTTTTGGACAATTGGATGCCGGAGAACTTTCATATTGTCGGCTTGTCACGTTCAAAAATTTCAAAAACCGATTATCATAAAAGACTGCTGGATGGGGTAAAAAGTTTTTCCCGCCGAAAAGGAAACGGCCTTGAGAAATGGAATGACTTTACCAAACATGTGGACTATATGGTGCTGGATGCTGGTAAGGCGGCAGACTATCAAAAGATATCCGAGGCGGTAAAACGAAAGGAAGAAGAATGGGATTATCATCCCAATGTAATCTTTTATCTGGCCGTATCCCCACAATTGGTACCTGAAATTGCAAAAAATTTAAGCAAACTTTCCCTGTGTACCGATACCGAATATACCCGTATTGTCGTAGAAAAACCATTTGGCCACGATTTGAAAAGCGCCAAAGAACTAAACGACATCCTCAAAGGTATTTTTAAGGAGGAACAAATCTTCCGTATTGATCATTACCTGGGAAAAGAGACCGTTCAAAACATACTGGCCTTTCGGTTTGCCAATGCCTTATTTGAACCAATCTGGAACCGAAACTATATTGACCATGTACAGATCACCGCTTCCGAAACGGTAGGTATTGGGGGCAGAGGCGGGTATTATGAACATGCCGGCGCCCTCCGGGATATGGTGCAAAATCATATCCTTCAACTGCTCTGCATGGTTGCCATGGAGGCGCCTGTGTCTTTTAACGACAATGAAATCAGGAATAAAAAGGTAGATGTGCTCAATGCCATCCGGCGCATCAGCCAGGAAGAGGTAGATGAATTTGCAGTCCGTGGCCAGTATTCGGATGGCTGGATGAAAGGAGAACAGGTAAAAAGTTACCGGGAAGAAAAAAATGTTGCCCCCGCTTCTAATGTGGAAACCTTTGCAGCATTAAAGTTTTATATTGATAACTGGCGTTGGCAGGGCGTACCTTTTTATGTGCGTACCGGGAAGCACCTGAGTGAAAAAACCACTACCGTCACCCTCCAGTTTCGGGAAGCGCCACACTATGCTTTTCCAACAGAAGCAGCACAAACCTGGCGACCCAACAGGCTGACGATTAACATTCAGCCCGAAATGGACATCCGGTTGCGCTTTCAGGGGAAACGCCCGGGACAGGGAATGGTTCTTAGTCCGGTGGACATGATTTTTAATTATGACGAAGCCTTTGAGGAGCATTCTCCCGAAGCTTACGAGACCCTGCTGTTGGATGTAATGGAAGGAGATGCCACTCTCTTCATGCGGGCAGATCAGGTAGAAGCAGCCTGGGAAATCATTGAGCCAATATTAAAAACCTGGCAATCACATCAGGCCATAGACATTCCCCGCTATTCACCGGGTTCCTGGGGGCCGGAAGATGCCGAGGCGCTTATCGCGCGCGATGAGCACCACTGGATCACAGTGCCACCGCCTCATCAGGAATACAAGGAAGGCAAAAAATCTTAAACCTGAAAATTGGTATATTATTTAATAGAATTAGTATTTAAAGCTCGTTATCATGGTATTTACATAGTGTCAGGCAGTTAATATT
>CAYRBD010000181.1:0-3189 GCA_964422465.1 uncultured Chitinophagaceae bacterium | reverse complement strand
ACCTGGGCCGACAGGACCAAAACCTGTTGTGCTGCCGTTACACCATCGGGCAAGAACTTACCGCTCCGCTTGGGGGGTGCAAAAATACACGAATTTATTATTCTGGCAAGTAAGACAAGAAAAAAACTTACCTTTGCAGCGATTTATATCAAAATTAAGAATTTAGAATGCGCAGAAACCAATGGTTTGTTGTTTTGGGAGGCCTTATTGTGGTGGTTGCCCTGTATGCTTTTGGCAGGCGCGTGTCGCAGGCAGGAACTGCTCCCGCCGTTCAGGCTGCTACAAACGGCGCTAAAATGAACCAGGCTCAGCCGGCTTCTTTTGAGGAAATTCAGAACGAAGCCAAGGCTTCCTTAGACCCTCAGGTGCAGATGCGTATTTCTAATCTGGAACACAGCGTTACACGCGGCGAAGTAAAGAAACAGCAGCTTCAGGCTTACAGTGCGCTGGCAGCGATTTGGGATAGCCTGGGACATATTCCGATAGCTGCACATTATAAAGGAAAACAGGGAGAGTTAGAACATTCAGAGAAGACATTGACTTTTGCAGCTAATCTGCTTTTAACCCATCACGACCATGCAAAAGACCCGGCAGTGAAGGCCTGGGAGGTGGAAGAAGCAAAAAACCTATTGCAAAAGGCAGTAAAAATTGCACCTGATAATGATACTGTACAGGTGGTTTTAGCTAAAAGCGAGGTGGCTTCAGGAGATGTTATGCAAGGGGTACAACGCCTGTTAAAGATTACAAAAAAAGACCCCAATAACATGGAAGCAGAAATGACACTGGGGCAACTTTCAATAACATCCGGTCAGTTTTTAAAAGCTATTGATCACCTTCAGAAAGTGGTTGACCAGCAACCTGAAAATGTGGAAGCGATGTATTACCTGGCGGAAGCCTACAAGAATACGGGAAAAACAAAACAAGCCATTACTTTGTTTGAGAAATGTAAGCAACTGGTTAATGATCCCGGGTTCAGTAAAGAAATTGACGATTATATTAATACATTTAAGTAATTCATTTTTAAACTATTAAAAACAAATTAGTATGCCTTGTGGTAAAAAAAGAAAAAGACATAAGATTGCTACTCACAAACGGAAAAAAAGGCTAAGTAAAAACCGTCACAAAAAGAAGAAATAGCCTTTTTGCCTGGCCTGTTGCTGTAAGGAAGGCGTGTAGAATTCCATCACTATGGCAAGGTTTGGCGCCTATTTCCTGAAAACCAATTTCACCTGTACTGTATTGGCGCCAGTCCAACGGGAAACTTGTTTGTTTCCCAATCGGCTGCCTTTTATAATTGGTTAAAAATTACTGCATTGGATAAGGAACTTGTAATAAAAGCAACGTCTTCCGGCGTAGATATTGCCCTTCTGGAAGATAAGAACCTGGTTGAATTACATCATGAAAACAATGATATTCAGTTTGGTGTGGGTGATATTTATTTAGGAAGGGTTAAGAAATTGATGCCCGGTTTAAATGCCGCTTTTGTAGATGTCGGTTATAAGCGGGATGCCTTCTTGCATTATACTGATTTGAGCCCTCACATCCGGTCGCTCCTGAAGTTGACGCGGATGTGTGTACATGACCGCACTAAGGGAGGAGTTAATTTCTCTGGATTTAAGCTGGAATCTCCCATAGTTAAAACGGGGAAAATTACGGAGGTCCTCAATGGGCACCCACCTATTTTAGTTCAGATATTAAAGGAACCGATTTCAACGAAAGGGCCACGCCTGAGTTGCGAGATTTCACTGCCTGGCCGTTTCATTGTATTGACCCCTTTTAACGATATGGTGGCCGTTAGTAAGAAGATTGCTGTCTCCGATGAAAGGAAACGCCTTCAAAAAACTGTGGAAGCCATACGTCCGAAAAATTTTGGTGTGATCATAAGGACGGCAGCAGAAGGGAAAACAACTGCTGAGTTGCATGCCGACCTCCTGGAACTGGTGAAAACCTGGGAAAGAATATTGGAGAATCTCAAAGGTGCTACCCCGCCCGCTAAAATATTAAGTGAGCAGGACCGAACAACCAGTATCCTCCGGGACCTCCTCAATGAGAGTTTTAATAAGGTGGTGGTAAATGATAAAAGCATCTATAGCGATGCCCGAAGTTATATTCAGAAAATTGCGCCTGAGAAGAAAGACATTGTCTCTTATTATAACAATGGCGCAGCCATTTTTGACCATTTTGGCATCACCCGGCAGGTCAAGCAATCTTTTGGCACTACGGTAAACCTGAGTAGTGGGGTATATCTTATCATAGAGCATACTGAGGCCTTGCATGTAATTGATGTAAATAGTGGTCATAAAAGCGCCAGCAGCAATCAGGAACAAAATGCAGTAGCCTCCAATCTGGAAGCGGCCAAAGAGATTGCTCGTCAATTAAGGCTTCGCGATCTTGGAGGGATCATTATTGTTGACTTTATAGACATGAAACTTCCGGAGAATAAAAGGAAAGTATATGAAGCTATTCATCAGTATATGAGCAGCGACCGGGCACGCCATTCTATTCTGTCCATCTCGCGTTTTGGCCTGATGCAAATTACCCGTCAGCGAGTGAGGCCGGAATTGGAGATTTCTACTGCGGAGTTGTGTCCCACTTGTCACGGCACCGGGAAGGTTAATTCTTCCCTGCTGATTGCTGATGAACTGGAAAACAAGATTAAGTACCTGATTAAAAACAACTACAAGAAGTTGCGGTTGCATGTGAACCCCGTTCTATATGCCTATTTGAAGAAGGGCGTGTATAATAAACAGTGGAAATGGTTTCTTGGCTTTGGGCAATGGATACAGTTAAAGGCTGATTCGAATTGTGCACTTATCCAGTATAATTTTTATGATGCCAATGGGGAGGAAATTAAGATTTAGTATTTTCTGTATAGCTGTTTTTGGGGGAGTTTTGCTATCGTCTGCGCGAGCTGCTGTACCTTTTCATGTCTTTTTGAGACCGGTAAAGATCATTGAATTTGCCGCAAAGTATTCCCCTGAGGATCAGGCGGTAAATGTACATTGGGTATCCAAAGGTGAAAGGGGGAAAGTGCAGTATATTATTGAAAGATCACTGGACAGCCTTCATTTCAGGATGATTGGCGAGACTGAAAGTCCGGGAAATTCAAACAAGCAACAATATTATTATTTTTATGATTCTCATCCGGTGGGAGGGGATATGTATTATCGTATTCGGGAAATTGATCCC
>CAYRBD010000180.1:0-3283 GCA_964422465.1 uncultured Chitinophagaceae bacterium | reverse complement strand
AACTTGGGGCGCTTCTGGGAATAGAGGTGGTAAGTGTATGCTAAATTTTCGCTTATTGTCTATACCATCTTAAGTAAAACTTATTCTATTTTAAAGATGTGGGTAGTATCTTCTTAAGAGGGGTCCAGGTTACCTGCCCTATCAGCCCGGAGCTCCTTGGTTCCCAACTTGAAGCATCGAATAACCCACTTTTTCCACGGTTCTGTTTAAACTTTGAAGGGAAATTAACATTATAAAATTTTTTCCAATAAATGCCTTTTTTATCCATATAAGCTATTCGGTTTGCCATCAGATTGGATACCTTAATTACCAGTTTATTTTCATCTTTCAGGCTGTCTTTAGGGATTATCACCTCATAGGGTGCCTGAATGAGGGTATCCAGAACAATACCGTTTAACATCACCCGGGCGCTTTCATTCACCTGGCCCAGATTGAGTTTCCAGGCATCGGAGGGGCCATCTGGTTTAGCAAAAACAATTGAATACTGTGCAGTACCGGAAAATACTTTTAATGCTGAATCGCCAAAATCAGTCCACGAGGAGAGACTGGATATAGAAACCGGATTAGGAAGGGTAGGGCCTCCTTTTATGAATTTTACATCCCAGTTTCCGGTTAAGGGTTGTTTTGAACCGTTCTTCTGGTAATAAGGATATTCCCGAGCAGCCGTAACCTTTTTAGAGAATACTTCCAGAATACAGGATTCGCCTGGTTGCAATTGTAAATAAACCTCTGATTTTTTACCCTTCTTTCGCAACTCTCCCAAACCCAAACAACGAGTTGCCGGATTGAAAATAGCTACGGATGTCCCACCTCTCTGAAGGGGTATCCATTTGCTTACTGGTTTTGTGTTTTTATTTACGATAAAATAATATTCTTTTCCTTTTTCTCTCCGCCGGATAAAATGTAAACTATCCTCAATCATAGCTTCTCTTTGAATGTTGGCTTTAGAAAATAAAAGAGGCAATTGACTTCCCATAATAATTTTCCCTTTACCGATACTGGCTTCTTCCATTCCGGATACTTTATCAGATTCAAAATGAAGCTGTTCCAATAAATTCTTGAGTTCCATTTGTCGGTCGGCCAGGCGAGCCAGCCCAGGAACATCATACGGTAGAGAATTGTGAAAGATAACAATAGCGCCATTTTTTGCCAACTCAATCACTTTCTTTAAGGTGGACAAGGGCATATAGTGAGTTTGTGGGATCAGGATAGTTTTGTATTGTGCTCCTTTAGTCATTAATTTCTTTTGATCCGTCCGGGATTCTTGAAGTTGATTATCAGAAATAAAATCAAAGGTATAACCTTGGTTTAGGAGTGTTTTTGCCAGGATGAAAAAGTCAGAATGTTGTCTTCCTTTACCGCTGCCATCGAAATGTTCGAGTAGGTTTTTTCCCGGATCGGACCAATAATCATAAATGGGGTAATAAACCAAAATGTCATTATCCGGCTTCCCTTTTTGAAGAAAAGACTGCACACGTGCCACATAATTATTCAAAGCAGCAAAATCATCCCAAAAGGAATTGGAGGGGCTAAAATCTACCGATGCATAAAATAGCCAGCCCGGCCAGAGGGCCTTGGGAGGAGAGTACGTAGTTCCATGATAAAATATATGGTTCACTCCATTGAGTAAAAATCTATTCACCGTTTCTTTAGCTTCAGCAAGCGTTCCTAAAAAATGTTCATTCATCCAGGTACATGATTCCGAAGAAATCAAAGAACGACCGGAGACATGGCCTGCCGAAGAAGCAAATTTTATTTTTATGGGATCATATCCTTCTGTTTCGGGGATATCGCTGGCTCCGTAAAGGTCCAGAATATTAGCGGGTGAGCCATGAGCCTGATTTCGGATAATAGCATGATGGCTCTTTGCCCACTTCCGCCACGTTGTAGTAAAATCCGTTAACAGCAAGTCTGAAATTGTTGCTCTGTAATCGGCAATTACCCTTGCATTTTCTTCCTCTGAACCTTTTCCAAATAGCGCAGGTAAGTGATTATGCAGATCATAACCCCGCAATTGCTGAAAGTCTGTAAAAAATTCCGGAGTCCAGTCAGCCTCTCCCTGCCCATCGTCATATTCATAAGAATCTTGAAAGAAAGCACGCAAATAACTGATGTCATGCCCCTTGAAAGCGCTATCAAATGGCTTCAGGTAATCTTGTAAGGCCTGCTTTGAGAATGGATCAATTACAAAGCCTTCCCCTCCGGGGGAGGCTCGTTCAACCATTTTTCCGTGCCAACCTTCAAATACAGCATAGAGTGTCCAGTTCCCCGATGGAGCCGTCCAGTTCAACTGACCGGCAGAATCTACTTTATCTTTCAGTTTTATAATATCTCCCTGATCAGAATAGGCTACGAGAGCTTTCAAAGGTATTTTCAGTGGATAAATTACCTGAAATAGGGATAATTTTTGCATATTCCTATTTGCACTAAGAGGCCGTATTATATCTTCCAGGGAGACTTGATGTCCATTAGCAGAAACTATGGCCTTTTGTTTAAATTGGACAGATTCTTTAAGTCGCTGGCCTGCTTTCAAAACATAGGTCTTGTAAAATACAGATTTACTCTCGCCTTCAGGCCCCACCCAGGGACCACCAAAGGGCCAACTGGAAGTATTGTCCATATCTATCCCAATTCCCAGTTTCCGTGCTTTATCCAGAGTGTATTGGAACATATCCATCCATTCGGGGGACAGATATTGTATAAACTTTTCTTCATTCCCCCTCACTCCATAGATTGGAGTAACCTCAAGCCCTCCCAAGCCATGAGTTTTGTAATCTTCCATCATTATACCTAGCTCTCTCTTATCCACTTCATTTCCCATCCACCACCAACGGGACCAAGGCCTGGTAGTCTGTGTAATTTCCGGCCATTGCAGACTCTTTTTTTCTATACTGATTTGAATGTTTTTTCTGTTGCTTTGAAGTGGATAAATGAAAAGTATCTTATTATCCTCGTCATAATGCCATCCATTTTTATTCTCGGAAGCAGAAGTTTTCAATATTTGATTTCCTTCCTTAACCCTTACAGGCTTTCGGTCAGAATGAACCTTTAAAACATAATGACGCTCTGGTATTTTATACTCTCCCTGCGGCATTTTAATATTTATTTTAATTGTATTATTGTCCACTACACAATTTAAGGTAGTAAGTGAATACTCTCCCTTTTGGTAATTCATGCTTTTGCCATCATCATCATACAGGGAGAACGAAGATTTTCCGTCAGGATAAATATCCCAGAGAATAGAATCCACAACTTTTTGTCCTATATATTGCATCTCGGGTTG
>CAYRBD010000179.1:0-3305 GCA_964422465.1 uncultured Chitinophagaceae bacterium | reverse complement strand
AACTCACAAATATACGCTACTCCTACTATATATTCAAATTTAAATCATTTCATTGTAAATACTTGATAATTATGAGCTTAGACAGAGTAATGAAAGGAATTATCTATAATACGTGTTGCGTTATTTAAATAGTTTTTGTACATTCGTATACAGAACTATACAAAATACGTTACAGTTAAACCATCAATTATGCAGAAAACACCCCTCTCATTAGCTGATTATCATTTCTCCTTAGGAATGCATAAAGAGAAGGCTGTTATTTGGATTCGCTTTCCTTATGACATAGAAAAGAAGGAACGACTGAAAAAAGCAGTAAAAGCGCGATGGAGCCAGTCTGAAAAATGCTGGTACACCGTGGATAATCCACATTATCGTGCGTTATTTAAACTTCCTGCTGCCGGGCTGGGGAAAGAGGTTTTCGCTAAAATAGATTTGGTCAACCGGCCGGCTTTTAAACAATATCGAGAGGAATTAAAACTTCGGGGGTATAGCCAGAATACCATTCGCACCTATTGCCTGGAGTTTGTACAACTGTTATATGTACTCAAGGGTTATCCGGTGTGGAAATTATCGGAGGAAAAGTTACGAAGCTATTGTCTATGGTGCATGCAGGAAGGTCATCTTTCCGAGCAACGGATGCATAGCCGGTTAAATGCCCTCAAGTTTTATTTTGAAAAGGTGTTGGGACAAGATAAGATTTTTATCAATATTCCCAGGCCTAAGAAGCCTTCCACTTTACCTAAAGTGCTTAGTAAGAATGAGGTTGCCAGATTATTTGTGGTGACCACCAACAAGAAACATCGGCTGATGCTCGAATTGTGTTATGGAATGGGATTGCGGGTGAGCGAAATTGTTGGGCTAAAAATCAATCATGTTGATAGCGATCGGATGCAGGTACTCATTGCATCGGCAAAGGGGAAAAAGGATCGTTATGTCAACCTTCCTCATGCCATACTTCAGGAATTGAGAGATTATTATGAGGCCTACAGACCGAAGGTGTATTTATTTGAAGGCCAATATGGGGGACAATATGCAGTAAGGAGTGCTCAACAGGTTTTTAAAAATGCTATGCGGAAAGCCGGTATTCATAAAAAGATCGGCATCCATGGCCTCCGCCACAGCTATGCTACCCATCTTTTGGAATTGGGTACAGATATTACACTAATTCAGAAATTATTAGGTCATAATCAAATAAAGACTACCCAAATCTACACCCATGTAAGCAAAAGGAGTTTGAACCGGGTAAAAAGCCCTTTGGATAATCTGTAAGAACTATCCGGCTTCTTTTTAAATTCTGAAATGGGAGAAAGCCTTGTTGGCTTCTGCCATGCGGTGGGTATCTTCCTTCTTTTTGAAGGCTGAACCTTCCCCTTTACTGGCTGCAATGAGCTCGCTTCCCAGTTTCTCGGCCATGCTTTTGCCATGGCGGGCGGCGGCGTAGCGTACCAACCATTTCATGCTCAGGGAGGTCTTGCGGTCTCCGCGAACTTCTGTCGGTATCTGGAAGGTGGCCCCACCAATACGGCGGCTGCGTACTTCTACCATCGGTGTTACATTGGCCAACGCCCTTTTCCACACCTCGTATCCTTCTTCTTCTGTATTCTTTGTGATGTAATCCAGGGCATCATAAAAAATGGTATAGGCCGTACTTTTTTTACCTTTGGACATGATATTATTCACAAAGCGTGTCACCTGGGGGTCTTTAAACTTAGGATCGGGGGCCAACGCTATTTTCTTAGCAACTTGCTTTCTCATTGACGATCAATTACTTTTAAATGAAATTATTTTTTTACTTTCTCACGTTTCGTGCCATATTTGGAACGGCTTTGCTTACGGTCTTTCACTCCCGCAGTATCCAACGCGCCTCTTACCACGTGATAACGTACACCGGGCAGGTCTTTTACACGACCACCACGTACCAATACGATGGAATGCTCCTGCAGGTTGTGCCCTTCGCCGGGGATGTAGGCAATCACTTCTATTTTATTGGTTAAGCGTACTTTGGCTACCTTACGTAAAGCAGAATTAGGCTTTTTGGGTGTTGTCGTATATACACGTGTACATACTCCGCGGCGTTGCGGACAGGTATCCAAAGCCCGGCTTTTAGATTTTGTTTTTACTACGGTTCTTCCCTTACGAACTAATTGTTGAATAGTTGGCATTTCGTTCCCTTAATTACTGAATTATTTGCAATTTTTGTTTATTTCTGTCTAAAACAGGCTGGCCTGTTGCAAAACAGGGTGCAAAGGTAGGTGAAAAAATATAATCTGTGAAATGAAAATGAATGAAATCTATTTTAATGATCCCGCTCATACAGGTATTTCTCGTAATACTTGTCCTGGTGGTTACGGTTGCTGTCAAAAAATACATTACATAAGTGCCCCAATACGACAATTCCCCATCCTGTGGTAAACCAGGCCGGCCAGGGATAAGTGCTCCCAAAAGAAGCAGCATCCTGACGAGCATAAATAACCCACATGATCGTAATGCAGATACCAAATAAAATGGCATTCAATACCAGCAGTTTCCAGGAAGGCGCTTTATATTCTTTCTCACTCATAATAAATAAAGTTTATAGCAACAAAGGTAATAAATAATGTTAAAATTTTTCTTATCCCGGAAAAATAATTTCTAACCTTGCGGATTATTGTCTTTGTAAACATCCAAAAGCCCGTCGGGCAGCGCCAGATAGAGGATACGCCTGTCTTCATCTATCTGCCGGATGGTTTGAGGAGTAAGCGGAATTAACAATTCATTTTCGTTTTGAAAGACCCTGGCCAGTAGTTGATTTGGGAGTTCGATAACCTCTGAAACGGTTCCCAGTTCTTTCTCCTTTGAATCGAGCAGGGTAAACCCAATATAAAAGAGATTGGAAGCTCTATTGACGATCTGGCTGAGAGAGGAAGCTTCTAAATAAATATTCTTTTTAAGAAATGTACGGGCCGTTTCTTTGGAATAGATGTTTTCTAATTGTATCAGGGCTTCCGTGTCGCTCTTGGGGACTATTGACTTGAGAAAATACGGGATATGGCTGCCCCGGTTTTTTTCTATAAAAAAAGCAGTTATTTTTTTCCACTCTGCCTCCTTCCCCAGCTGATGGGTGATAATGAGCTCTCCTTTCACCCCGAAGGTGGCCGCTACTTTTCCTATATATATATATTGACTCATGGTCGGGAATAAAAAAGAGGAAATACTTTTTCAAATATTTCCTCCTTAATAGTGTGGAAAAAAGTTGAATTACTTTTTTTCAGTTTTTTCTTCGTCAACCTTTTCTTCCTTGGCAGCTTCTGCTTTCGGTTCTTCTA
>CAYRBD010000178.1:0-3307 GCA_964422465.1 uncultured Chitinophagaceae bacterium | reverse complement strand
CTTCCAATACCATAGATATGCCAGGGGAATACCGGATAAAGTTGTGGTGTTTCCGTATTGTTCACCCGTTGCCAAAGTTCCGCGGGGGCGATCGTTTTATGGCCATCAAAATGACGAAAACTTATAGGGGGAATGCGTTTCAACAAGGTCTTCCACTTTTCTTTTGCCTGTGAGCTAAGATAAGTGGAGGGCAATGCAAGCAATTCCTTTAACACGGTCTGTAAGGCGGCAATGGTAGTGGTGGAATTGTAAGCCATTTTATAGGTCTCTGCGGAAGAGCCCGGATACAAGACCAGGTACCCTTTTTCATCAAACAGCTTTCGCCCCCTTCTCCGGGCCAGATATTGGTAATGCTCATCAAAAAAGGTTAAGCAACTTTTAATAAAAGGCAGGTATTCTGAAATATCTTTCCCGGCATAAAAATAGCTTTGCAACATCATCTGGCAAAATTCCAGCACCGTATCCCACTCATATTCCAACCAGGCGTTGTACTGCACACCGGGATCAAAATATGCCGGCCTTTTCCAACCATACTCACTGCTATTGGGTAATCCAAAATTCTCTAACTGCTCCGTAAAGCTGGCCCCTTTATGTCCCCAATATACGCGGCTTCTTAATTCGGCATTATGCAACAGCCGAAGATAAAAATCAAACTGAGGTTTCATCAAGTCAAAATCACCGCTTTTCAACATCGGATAATAAACCAGTCGCTGGTTCTGCGCAGTAAAAATTCCCCCTCCCCACCTTCTGAAATCCGGGGTATAAGGATAAATTGAATCTACCAATACCGGGTCATAAGTAAAAAGCCCCCCATTAAATTTAGTAGGATAGGCGCCAAAAGCATTACAGCCCAGCATATATCTGAAAAGCTGGTAATTGCGTCCGGATTGCCAAGCAACAGAATTTGTATCCTTTTCATCGCCAATAAAAATATAGCTTCTTTCCCAAAACCGCTTCCACCAGTTCTTGGTGCTATTCCAGTCCTTATCAGGTGATTCCTTAGCATGATTTTTTACGGATTTTAACCCTTCTTTCCATTCTTTAATATCATGAGATTGTTCCGTGAATAAAGAAATAGTGAAATTAAAACTCCTGGAAGGTTTTTCACTTCTTAATTTCCAACCGGTAAAATCCGTATTCAGATATTGACCGCTGTAAATACCTGCAGGCTTTAAATGATCTCCCTCCAAAATTCCTCCAAAAGTGAGATTTTTCAAAGGATTGAATAATTCACTTTTTACGGAATCTAATTTCTGCTGATGAACCGTAACATCAAAAATAGTATGCGCCCTGTTTCTATGGTAGAAAAGAATACCATTGTTTTCAAAATGAATACTGTCCTGATAAACTTTAACATCCCCCTGCGGAGCAAACTTATAAGAATTTTCACTGTTTTCCTTCCCACTTACCACATGGTTCCTATCCCGCCAACTTTCATACGCCGCATCCATGTTTATTTCCCGGTTGCTTTTCACATTTACATGCACTACCGGATAAAAAACATCCACCCATATATGTATTTCGGCAGACAGTTTACCTGCCTTCCCACTGATATAAACGCTCCCATCCTTTAAGTTTAATTCCTGTTTAAAGCGATCTCCTTCAAAAGGATTTGGAAAAAGCCTAAGCCGCACTCTTCCCAATTTCAGCATGGCATTATTTTCATCAAAGGTTCCGCTTCGGGCCATATAGAAATACACATTCCCTTCTTCAACCCAAACATTTAATCCAATATCCCCTCCACCACAGGGCATGCTTTCACCCGAATTTTTACTCTGTTTAGTCCATGTAATATTGTATTGATCAAAACGGCTCATTAACCCGGAAGCATGCTCCGGAGCCTGAGCGTACAAATCAACACGGCAAAGTAGCAACAGCAGCAATATGAAAACTAATCTATTCAAATTTATTTTTTAACCACTTTCAAAATTCCATTCATACTCAAATAATGTCCAGGATAAGTACATATATAGGGATATTCTCCCGGCTTTTCCGAAGCGGTAAAATAAATGGTTTGTGAAGATTCCGGTTGCAGCAGACAGGTGGCATGTAATACATCGGCCTGATCGGGTATATATCCCTGATCAGGGCCATCTATTCCCATATTTAAAGCAGCTTTACCGACTTCATCCAGTTTTCCTGGGTTTACAATAACCAGGTTATGCAGCATATCATCCTTGTTATTAAAATTAAGTTGGACGTGCGATCCGGCCTTTACCTCAATTTCCTTTTTATCAAATTTAAGTCCGGGGGCGGTATTAATGGTGATGATCTGGTCCGGCCCTTTCTTCCATTCTTTGGGTTGTACAGTAATGGTTTTGGAGGGGTCCGCTGCACAAGCGCCACCCCCTTTCAAATTGGCTGTTCCCGGCTGAGATAAGGCCATTTCGTTTCCTTGTCCTTCAGGCAAATTATTTAAGGTATAATAGGCAAAATCATGAAGAAGGCTAAGCCCATTGGCCGACTGCAAACCCCGCAATTTAATTTCATGAATATACCCTTTTCGCAAACCCATCATATACAACTTTATTTTCTTCCCATCTGGAGATACCACTACTTTCTGTACAGGACAATTTTGTTTGTTCACGATAGGGCTGCCATAGCTGCTGTGATATAAATAGGTAAATCCGGTTACTGTATAATTACTTAATTTCTCAGCCGTTTTTTTATTTACAGGCAAGGTAAAGTCTATTTCAAAACCATAAGGTTCTGCATGTATCTCCTTCATTTCAAAAGGTGTTTTCCCCGTCCAGGTTAGTTTTTGCAGGCCATATTTTTCCCTGCCGGCAGAGGGCCATCCGCGACTGGTCATGCCAACATATAAAGCCGGGCCTTTGCCCCATAACAACCGCAACACCCCCGAAGAAAAACCTTCTCTGAAAGGAAAACAAGCCCCCTGATATTTCCCACCTACTTTCTCCAGATAAACCCTCATTACTTTGCTTTGCCCCTGGTCTCCTACCAACAACTGGTCTTTAAACGGGCCAAAATCAGACGGAGTTATGTCCAGTATTCCGGAAGTAGAAATTCCCATGATCCCTTGTGGAAACCAGACTGCAGGTAATTTAAGTTGAGGATGTTTTTGGGCAAATTGGTACATTGTTCCGATGGAATCCGGAAACATAGACATTCTAAGACCATGGACCGTAGAAGCAGGTTGATCAGCCCATCGCAACCCCATGGGGTGCCCGGTAAAATCTCCTTTCTCAACGTAGGTTAACCATCCGGAGCCAATCCAGTCTCCCTGGTTTTCGGCATAAAACAAATCTCCGTTTGCATTTAATCCAAAGGCCGCCGGAGAGCGCAT
>CAYRBD010000177.1:0-3432 GCA_964422465.1 uncultured Chitinophagaceae bacterium | reverse complement strand
GGCGTTTTGCTCATTGCCCATCCCTTCCTTAAAGACCCGCACTTTGCAAGAACGGTCACTTTCCTCTGTGATCATTCGGAAGAAGGAAGTTTCGGGTTTACCCTCAATAATTTATTTTCTCAAACTTTGGGTGAACTCATGCCGGATATGGTGAATCGTGTGGTTAAAGTATATGTTGGAGGCCCCGTACAGTTAGATACGCTACATTTTATTCATCAATGCCCCGATTTGATACAAGAAGGAAAGCCCATAAAAGGAGACCTTTACTGGGGAGGAAATTTTGAGCAGGCCATCGCTTTAATAAATAACGGCTCCATCGGGAATCGCCAGATAAAGTTTTTCGTTGGATATTCCGGCTGGGGGGCGGGGCAACTGCAAAATGAACTGAAGGAAGACGCATGGATCATTTCCAAGGTGAAAAAACGCTTGTTGTTTTCTACAAACGAAATAAACCTCTGGGCCAGTGCGCTAAAAAGCATGGGAAAGGACTATGGTATGATGGCCAATTTCCCCATAGACCCCACTTTAAATTAAGGTTATTTTACCGGGGACTGGGTATGGCCCCTTCTACTAAAACCGTAGCCTGATTATCCAGCACCTCAATAAAACCGCCTTTAATATTATAAAAAGAGGTGCTGTTTTTATCCTTCATCACTTTCATGACTTTCATTTTTCCCGGAGCCAGAGCGGCTACCAGGTTGGCGTGATGAGACAAAACCTCAAAAAGGCCATCCAGACCGGGAAGTTGAATGCCATCCACCTTCCCTCTGAAAACTTTTCTTTCTGGTGTATATATTTCAAGTTGCAAACTCATAAAAATTAGTTTTTAGCAGCCTGATCCAACATTTTTTTACCTTTCTCAATAGCATCATCAATAGTGCCTACCAGGTTGAAGGCAGCTTCGGGATATTCATCAACCTCCCCGTCCATTATCATGTTAAAGCCGCGGATGGTTTCTTCAATCGGGACCAGCACTCCCTGCAAACCTGTAAATTGCTCGGCTACGTGGAAAGGCTGGGACAAGAAACGCTGTACCCGGCGGGCACGGGATACCACCAACTTGTCATCTTCGCTCAACTCATCCAATCCCAAAATAGCAATGATATCCTGTAATTCTTTATAGCGCTGTAAAATTTGTTTTACTTTTTGTGCACAATTATAATGTGCATCCCCAACAATTGTGGAGGTGAGAATCCGGGAAGTAGAATCCAAAGGATCCACAGCCGGATAAATCCCCAGGTCGGCAATCTTCCGGCTCAATACCGTGGTTGCATCCAGATGTGCAAAGGTAGTTGCCGGCGCCGGATCGGTGAGGTCATCCGCCGGCACGTAAACAGCCTGAACAGAGGTGATAGACCCGTTTTTGGTAGAAGTAATACGTTCTTGCATCAGCCCCATTTCGGTAGCAAGTGTAGGCTGGTATCCTACGGCCGAGGGCATACGTCCCAACAGGGCAGAAACCTCTGAACCGGCTTGTGTAAACCGGAAAATATTATCCACAAAGAAAAGGATATCACGTCCGCCTGCTGCGGAACCATCTCCATCACGGAAATATTCGGCTACAGTCAAACCGCTTAATGCAACCCGTGCACGTGCTCCGGGGGGTTCGTTCATCTGTCCGAATACAAAAGTAGCTTTTGAGTCTTTTAAGTCTTCTTCCTTTACTCTGGAGAGGTCCCATCCACCTTCCTCCATAGATTCCTTAAAGGCATCCCCATATTTTATAATACCGGCTTCAATCATTTCACGCAGCAGGTCGTTTCCCTCACGGGTACGTTCGCCCACGCCTGCAAACACCGAAAGACCGGAATATGCTTTGGCTATGTTGTTAATCAATTCCTGAATCAATACGGTTTTTCCTACACCCGCGCCACCGAACAACCCGATTTTACCACCTTTGGCATACGGTTCAATAAGGTCAATGACCTTGATACCTGTAAAAAGCACCTCCGATTCTACTGCTAAATCCTCAAAAGCAGGCGCCTTCCGGTGGATGGATGCCCCTTCCTGGGTAGTGATCGGGCTCAGACCATCAATGGTCTCCCCTACCACATTAAACAATCTCCCTTTGATGCGATCCCCAATGGGCATTTTAATAGGCGTACCCTTGTCTTCCACTTTCATCCCCCTGACCAGGCCATCGGTAGAATCCATCGCGATGCAACGAACACTGTCTTCACCCAGATGTTGCTGGGCTTCCAATATAAGTTTTTCACCATTCTCACGGGTAATTTCAAGGGCGTTGAATATTTCGGGAAGAGCATCTTCACCTTCAAAATGCACGTCCACAACGGGACCAATAACTTGTTTAATCTTACCTGTATTAGGCATAGGGAAAACGATTAAATAATGTGATAAATATGGATTTCCAGATTTTTGCGCAAAGGTAACTGAAAAAGCTAAGATAAAAGAATACAGGTCTATTAAATTTTGAATAGAGAACTCCCAATAGGTTATTGTTATATCTTTGGCCCACTATGATAAAGATTTCAACTACGTTATTCCTTTTATTTTTACTGTTCGGGACACAAGTCGGTGCGCAGGACCTTACAGATATCATCAACCAGGAAGAGGTCACTCGTCTGGAAGAAATTCTGGCGGCAGACAGTCTGGCGGGGCGTAAAATATTTACCGCCGGAGTTCAAAAAGCCGCAGGCCTCATCTCGGGGGAATTTAAAGAAGCCGGTCTGAAGGAATGGCCAGGGGCACAGAATTATCGGCAGATGTTTGAAATAAAGGTTGCCAATTCCTTGAAAACGGAAAAGGCAGAAAATATTGTGGGCTTTTTACCCGGTAAAAATAAACCGGACGAATATGTGATTTTTTCTGCCCATTACGATCATTTGGGAACCGATGGCTCCTTAAAAGGAGACACCATATATAATGGTGCCAATGATGACGCTTCAGGAACAACCGCCGTAATCGAACTCGCAAAATACTTTAGTAAAAAAGCAGACAATGAACGAAGTCTCATCTTTGTTACTTTTACGGGAGAGGAAGAAGGTGGGTATGGCTCCCGGTATTTTTCGGAACAGTTGGATCCGGGAAAAATTGTGGCTATGTTAAATATTGAAATGATCGGGACGCCATCAAAATGGGGTGAAAGTTCAGCATACATTACAGGCTATGAAAAATCCACGCTTGGCAAAATCTTACAGAACAACCTCAAAGGATCAGGCTTCCGCTTTTATGCTGATCCTTATCCCAAACAAAATCTTTTTTATCGGTCGGATAATGCCACACTGGCCAGGTTAGGAGTGCCTGCTCATACCATTTCCACCTCAAAAATGGATGATGAGCCTAACTATCATAAGGTAAGTGACGAAATCTCTACCCTTGACCTTCAAAATATGACAAAAATCATTCGCTCCATTGCCATAAGCGCCAAAAGTATTATTAGCGGAAGGGATACACCAACACGAGTTCGCTTAG
>CAYRBD010000176.1:0-3437 GCA_964422465.1 uncultured Chitinophagaceae bacterium | reverse complement strand
AACTCTGCGTAATAGCTCCTGTGCACCGCGTAAAAACTCTTCCTGTACCGCAGAGGGCCGCCAATAAGTAGAGAATCGTAAAGCATCAACCGAATTCCAAAAAATAATAATACCTTTACCCTTCATTTTTGTCATAAATAATCTATCTTTTTAACTATTTTAAACAGTTTCCTCTCAATGAAACGCTTTCTATTTTTATCCCTCTTACTGTTCCCTCTTCTTTCAACAGCTCAAACCAATAACACACCAAGGTGGTTGCGCTATTCTTCCATTTCACCAGATGGCCAATGGATTGCCTTTGAATATAAAGGAGATATTTTCAAGGTACCGGCCTCTGGAGGGACGGCAATGCCGATCACCATCACACCGGACTATGAAAGCCACCCCGTTTGGAGCCACGATGGAAAATTGATTGCCTTCGCCTCCGACCGGCATGGGAACTTTGATGTGTATGTAATGCCCTCCACCGGTGGCACAGCTACCCGGCTTACTTATAATTCTGCAAATGATTATCCTTACGATTTTAGCCCCAACGACAGTTCTATCCTTTTTGGTACTTCCAGGAATGACATTTATACCTCCGTCCGCTTTCCCATCCCCGGGCTATTTGCTAAACTTTACAGCGTACCCGTGAAAGGCGGTCGCTCTATAATGATAAACTCAGCCGGCATGGAATTTGCCACTTACAATAAGGAAAGCAACAAAATTATATTTGAAGACCGGAAAGGATACGAAAGCCCAGAACGAAAGCATGAAAGAGCTTCCGTCACACGCGATATCTGGACTTATGATGTTGCCACCGGAGCCTATATGCAATTAACCCATTTTCAGGGGAATGATCTTGAGCCTGTTTGGGGAAATGGAGATACTTATTACTATCTGAGCGAAAAAGAAGACAACAACCTGAACGTTTACCAGGCTTCCCTTTCCAACAATAAAGAGCGAAAAGAACTGACTCATTTCACTAAGAACCCTGTCCGTAACCTAAGTCGTTCCAATACAGGAACGCTTTGCTTTACTCAGGGAGGTGATATTTACACTTTAGTTCCCGGAGCACAACCTCAAAAAGTAAAAATTAATCTTCAGGCCGATTTTGCAGAACAAACAAATAAAACGCTATCTGTTTCTAACGGAAAAATGAGTGAGATGGCTGTATCTCCGGATGGGGCCGAAGTGGCCTTTGTGTACAGGGGCGATATTTTTGTCACCTCTTCAAATGGTAAAACAACCAAAAGACTGACCAATACCCCCTATCAGGAACGGATGATTGATTTTAGTCCGGATGGCCGTGCGATTATATATTCTGTGGAAAAAGACAGTTCCTGGGACATTCATCAATTACAGATAGGCAATAAGAATGAGCTTTTTTTCTACGCCGCCACCGTCATCAAAGACACCCCTGTAATAGCCACTTCTAAAGATGAATTTCAACCCATTTATTCGCCGGATGGAGAAAAAATTGCGTATCTGGAAGAACGTAACATCCTCAAAGTTTATAACTTAAAAACAAAAAAAACAGTAACCGTAATCCCCAAAGGAGTTAATTTCTCCTATGCGGATGGCGATCAATATTATACCTGGTCGCCGGACAGCAAGTGGCTGCTTGCCGAATCGGGAGAAGGAACTTTTACAAGAAGTGAGATAGATTTAATACGAGCAGACGGAACCGGCACCCGAAAGAATCTGACTGAAAGTGGGTTTGGAAATCATGAACCCAAATGGGGAATGAACGGGAAAATGATGCTCTGGATATCTGACAGAGAAGGGATGAGCAATCCCAGTCGCGGAGGCCAGGGAGACGTTTACGCGATGTTCTTTGATCAAAAAGCATTCGATCGTTTTAATTTAAGCGAAGAAGATTATAAATTATTGAAGAAAAAAGAAAAAAGAGAGAAAAAGAAAGACAGTACGGAGCAAGAAAAAGAAACTCAAAAGAAAAGTAACGCTCAACAAGAGAAAGAAAACAATAAAAAGAAGCCTTTAAAACTGGATACGCTTCTTTTGGAAAACCGTACAAAAAGACTAACCATCAACTCTTCTCTGCTAAGTGATTATCTCCTGTCAAAAGATGGGGAGAAACTTTATTATCTGGCCAAATATGAAAACAAATATGAATTGTGGCAGACAGAGCCCCGAACTCATAAAACCAAAGTGCTGGCTCATCTTAATTCGGGCAGGGGCGGAAGCCTTGCTATGGATACTGCTGGAAAGACCATCTTTGTGCTGGCCGGAGGAAAAATAAGCAGTGTTGATGTAGAAAAGGGGGAAGTCAAATCTCTGCCGATTCACGCAGACTTCAATCTTGATCCTATTGGAGAACGAGAATATATTTTTGAACATACCTGGCGACAGGTGGTAAAAAAACTTTTTGACCCTAACCTGCAAGGAGTAGATTGGACTTATTATCATGACTTTTACCATCAGTTTCTTCCTTACATTAATAACCCTTACGACTTCAGAGACCTGTTAAGTGAAATGTTGGGAGAATTGAACGTTTCCCACACCGGAGCCCGCTATTATCCTGATTTTAAAAATCCGGATCGAACCGCTTCTCTTGGCTTATTATATGATGAAAAAGCAGGAGGAAGTGGTCTTAAGATAGAGAGGATCATTCCGGGCGGCCCGATGGATAACAGCAAAACCCGGGTAAAAGCCGGAGATATCCTCGAGAAAATTGACGGAGTGCAGATAACGGATAATTTTGATTGGGCCCGCTTATTAAACCATAAATCCGGTGAATTCACCCGTTTAACTTTTTCGAATCCCCAGTCCTCAAAAACCTGGGATGAAGTAGTGAAACCCATTTCCTCAGGAAAAGAAAATTCATTAATGTATAAACGCTGGGTACATCTCATGCAAAAAATGACGGACAGCCTGTCTCAGGGAAAAGTAGGCTATGTACATGTAAAAGGAATGAATGACCCCAGTTTCCGAACAGTTATTAACCGGGTATTGGGCAAAAACTTTGATAAAAAAGCTTTGATTGTGGACACCCGTTTTAACGGGGGCGGATGGCTCCACGATCATCTGGTAACTTTTTTAAGTGGGAAATTGTATATGAAATTTGCTCCTCAGGGACACATTGTAAAAGGGGGCGAATCTGCCGACAAATGGGACAAGCCCAGTTGCGTTTTAATGAGTGAATCCAATTATTCGGATGCCTTCATGTTTCCCTATATTTATAAAGAACTGGGAGTTGGAAAACTGATTGGAATGCCAGTGCCGGGAACAGGTACAGCCGTATGGTGGGAGCGCCAGATAGACCCCACCATTGTTTTTGGTATTCCAATGGTAGCTACCAAGGGCATACATGAGGACCATTTTACTGAAAATCATCAGTTAGAACCCGATATCAGGGTGGCTAATCCGTATAACAAAATCCTGAAAGGGGAAGATCCTCAACTGGAAGCAGCAGTAAAAGAGATGTTGAAGGTGGC
>CAYRBD010000175.1:0-3517 GCA_964422465.1 uncultured Chitinophagaceae bacterium | reverse complement strand
CTTAGTACTTGAATTTTATTCTCTTTTATAAAATGATCAAATACGTTTTCAGCAGCATGTGGCTCAAATACCCACATGGTTTTACTGGCTTTATCAATGGCCGACGTCCCCTGACCGGATCCATTAAATTCCTCTTTATTTTGCCACTTCCAAGCTTCTTTATTTTGATAATGTAAATAGATACGATGATAAAACTCTCTGGAAAGTCCGCCAATCGCTCCGATATGTCCGGAGTCCGTAAACCCTAATCCACCGGAAGTCATCCCTCCCAGATGTTTATCAGGAGAAACCAAAATGACCTTTTTACCTAATTCCCCGGCCCGGACTGCGGCAGTGACAGCGGCTGATGTGCCGCCGTAAATAATCACATCCGCCTGATATTTTTCTTCCATTCCTGTAGTCAGGTGGGCAAAGGCGGGTAATTTCGCAGAAACTGCCATGCCGCCCCCGATAGTTAAAGACTTTATAAAGTTCCTCCTTCTCATAAATAATTTATTTTAAAGCCGATCTGTAAGCCCAGTCACGTTTATAAAATAATTTGAACAAAGCCAGGATAGCTACTCCTAATCCAACACTTAAAGAAACAGGATAGGGCAGAGAGAATCCTTCTGGTGCTATAAGTATATAAGTTACCACCACTACGGTCATAAATAAAGCGGGAACCAACGCGATCCAATAATTCTTTTTTTCTTGAAACAAGTAACAAGTAATTGTCCACAAGGTTACCGCAGCAATTGTTTGATTAGCCCAGGAAAAATAACGCCATAATACACCGAAGTCGATCAATGTTAGCCCATATCCGATAGCAAATAAAGGCAAACTAATGAGTACACGGCGAAGAAGTTTCCCCTGATTCCATTTGATAAAATCGGCAATAATGATCCTCGCTCCTCTAAAAGCAGTGTCTCCGGACGTGATCGGAGCTACTACTACGCCGAGAGCAACTAAAACAACTCCCAGTTTTCCTAATAACCCACCGGATACTGCATTGACCACATAAGCGGCATTGCCATTTTCTGATAACATGACTCCGTTCAACTCCTTCACTCCGCCAAAGAAACTCATCGCTACCGCAGCCCAAATCATAGCCACCACCGCTTCTGCAATCATAGCTCCATAAAAAATCCTTCTACCTTGTTTTTCATTCTTAATACATCTGGCCATCATGGGGGATTGTGTTGCATGAAAACCCGATACTGCTCCACAGGCTATAGTAATAAACATCATCGGAAATACCGGGAATTTACTGCTATCATGGTGCAGATTTCTAAAACTTGAAAAGGTAAGTTCCGGTATGGAAAAACCATGTAGCAGAATTGTAATAAAAACAAGTACGGCCATCACAAATAATGACACCCCAAAAACAGGGTACAACTTTCCAATAATTTTATCTATCGGCAACAGAGTAGCTATGATATAATAGGCCAGAATGATGAATATCCAGAATTGCATATTGAAAATTGCAGTAACCGATCCCGAACCCATAGTCAGTTCACTTAAAACCTTGGCCGGACCTGCAATAAAGACAGCCCCCACCAGAATGAGGACGATCACCGTAAAAACAGTGGTAAATTGTCTGGAGCCTTTCCCCAGATACTTTCCTGTTAATTCTCCTATACTCAATCCATTGTTTCTAACCGAAAGCATTCCCGAAAAATAATCATGCACGCCTCCCCCAAGCAGGGAACCAAACACAATCCACAAAAAAGCTACAGGCCCCCACATGGCCCCTGCAATAGCACCAAAAATAGGGCCGAGCCCGGCAATATTTAAAAACTGGATTAAAAAAACTTTCCACCAGGGCAAAGGCACGTAATCCACACCATCTGCCATCGTTACCGCAGGGGTTTTCCTGTCGGGATCTGCTCCAAAGACCTTTTCTACATAACGGGAATAGACATAATAACCGACCAGTAAGATGGCAAGAGATATGAAAAAAGTAACCATAAGCGATCTTCTTATTTTAAATATTGATACTATATGCTTTTTATTGATCGTTCTTTTTCAGATAGGGGTCTTTTTTCAGCCATTGCTGCAATTCTTTAACATCTATCGCCTGAACCGGTACATTTTCATCAATAGCCATTGAAGCAGCCATAGCAGCCGATTGCCCCAAAGCCATAAATACAGGCTCCATCCGGATAGAGCCAAACGCAATATGGCTGGCAGAGAGACTTACCGGCACCAGTAAATTCGTACATTCCGCTCGCTTAGGCGTAATAGAACGATAAGAAACCGGATAAGGATGAGGGACACCAACTTCCACATTCCCCTCATTTTTCACCATGCCATTGACTACAATCCTCTGGCAATTATGGCTGTCCATGGTATAAGAAGCCAAGGCAATCCCATCTTTAACCGTGACCTCTCCGCTGCAGTTGTGTTCTGTCATTACATATCTCCCCAGCATTCTTCGTCCTTCTCTCACATATATCTGAGGAGTAAAATTGCCAAAGTCCTGATATTCGTCTTTGGGATATCCCCAGTTTTGAATAAACTGCTGTAAACTATCCGGCACCCTTGCATCTGTTTTATAAAAATACAGCAAACCTTTGGTATAGGATATTCCTTTTCTGATCATTTCCTGACGTTCCTCATAGCTTGCTTCCGGCCAATTTTGATTCATTCCAATCATATCGGTAGAAAATCCGCCTCTGTTATTTACATCCGTTTTTCGATTAGGCATGGGACTCCATATAAAGTATTGATTAATTCCTTTCATAGAGGGGTATTTCTTAAAAAATTGAGGAGGCTGTGATTCAAACAATCGTACAAGTAATTCGTATCTTGTAGAGTCATAGTTCTCAGGACGGGTTATCGGGATCCTGTTTTCAGCGCTATCCGTAAGGCATACTCGAAAATTATACGCTTGTATCAATGTATCCCCTGTTCCGGTCGGATTAGCTTTATTAGCGCTGATGCCCCACAAAAGACCACTTGTAGAATCACCTGGAATTTTATAGGGGTTGACCCCGTCCGGAAACTGATGATATCCCGACTGCTTATGATATTCAGGCAATTGGAATCCGTTTAATGTTTCATGATACTTATTATTATCTTCCCTGCCTGTGGTATAAGAAACACCGGAAAGCGCCATTAAATCTCCTTCATAAGTGCAATCCAGAAATTCTTTAGCTTCTACTTTTATATCCTTAGATGAAAGTTGCTCCACAGACCTCAATATCAAAGACCGGATATTTGTACCTTTTTTATTAACTTTAACCAACTGCTTACCCAATAAAACCTTTACTCCACTTTTTTGCATATAATTCTGATACACCTTCAATGCTACATGAGGTTCAAAATTCCAACTTTCTTCATCTAATCCGTATTCCTTTCCCACATCCCTATAAAACTGTCTGGACAGCCCCGTAATAGCTTCTTTTTTCCCTGCGTCAGTCTTACCTAACCCGCCGGTAGTCATACCACCGATCCTTTTCGAAGGGCCAACTAATAAAACTGATTTGCCTATTTTTGCTGCGGCATAAGCTGCTATTACTCCGGCAGAAGTGGTTCC
>CAYRBD010000174.1:0-3599 GCA_964422465.1 uncultured Chitinophagaceae bacterium | reverse complement strand
AATATGTATTTTTATTATTTATTTTTCTGTCCTACTAATAAAATTAGTAATTTTGGCAGAATAGACCAAGGAAAACAAAAAAGGAGAGGGCTAGAAATATTAGCATATAAATATTAATTATATAAACAGATAATCAATTACTTATATTATTTTAAATACTATTTAGTTATAAATAATTTAAGAACAAAGATCTTCAATTAATACAAAGAGAAAAGGTTTTTTGAGAAAATGGAAGGAATAAAATATGATAAAACATTACTAACTGATTTACAATCATTTGGATGTATTAATTACTATTTATCGTTAGAACAGTACGATAAATTAATGTTTGAGCAATGTGAACACCATTCCGGAGGCTCCTACTCCAACCGTTATTATATTGCAGGTCCGCATGGATCGTTGCGGTTGAGCATTCCTTTACTTCACTCAGGAGGTGGACGTACACCGATTCGGGACCTGAAGATTTCTAACCGGGATAACTGGCAGGTACAACATTGGCGAACTATGATTTCTGCTTACCGGCGATCGCCCTGGTTTGAATTTTATGAACCGGAATTAAAAGTTATGTATAGTAATAAATACAAATATTTATTAGACTGGAATTTGAAGGCCTTTGACCTGGCGAGTGAATGGCTCGGGATTTTCTGGAAAACCGGGCTTACTGATTTTTATGAGTTCCCTTCAAAAAACCCAAATATAGTGGATGGGCGACATCGTTTTGTGCCTCCGGAAAAAGGGAGAAATACGCCCGGCTCCTTGTTACATTATCCTCAGGTGTTTGAAGACCGCAATGGATTTTTACCGAACCTGAGCATTTTAGACCTTTTATTTTGTGAAGGCAGGAACGCAAAAAAATTATTGGAGAAAACGAGGAAAGATTTTTTCTGAAAATCGTCTTTTAAATTTGAGCGATTTTTAATTTTGTACCCTTATTTTTGACAAGAAATTCAGGCTTATTATTTTCTGATTCAATTAGTAAAAAAATAAATGAACAATACGTATTCTGACTTGGTACATCAAACCTTTGATTTTCCGCAGGAGGGATTTGAGGTTCATGATAATTATCTGTTTTTTAACGGTATTGATTTAAAAGCCCTGATTGATAAATATGGGACTCCGTTTAAGTTGACGTACCTGCCGAAAATCGGACAGCAGATTGCTTCGGCCAAAACAATGTTTAATAATGCCATGCGAAAACATCGTTACAAGGGCCGGTATTACTATTGTTATTGTACCAAAAGCTCGCATTTTTCGTTTATTGTTGAGGAAGCGCTACGCCATAACATCCATCTGGAGACGTCTTATGCTTATGATATTGAGATCATCAAGCGGTTGTATCGCAAGAAGAAAGTGACTAAAGACATGGCAGTGGTCTGTAATGGATACAAAACCAAGACCTATACCCGAGCCATCAGCCGGTTGATCAACAGCGGCTTCCGCAATGTGACCCCTATTTTGGATAACATGGAGGAAATGGAAGATTACCGGAAAATGATCCGGACAAAAGAGCCTATTAAAGTGGGAATCCGTATTGCTGCCGAAGAAGAGCCTTCTTTTGATTTTTATACCTCGCGTCTCGGTATCCGCTCCAGTGATGTGCTGGAATTTTATGTGGATCGTTTCAAGGGGAATAAGCGGTTCGAGCTTAAAATGCTTCATTTTTTCCAAAATAAAGGGATCAAGGATGATATTCATTACTGGAGCGAACTGAATAAAGTGGTGAATCTCTACTGCATGTTAAAAAAAATAGCACCCGAGCTGGACAGCCTGAATATTGGGGGCGGTTTTCCCATCAAACATTCTCTGGGTTTTGATTACGATTATAAATATATGGTGGATGAAATAGTGAAAACCATCAAATTAGGATGTAAAAAGGCCAATGTGCCCGTTCCGGATATATATACTGAATTTGGATCCTATACGGTAGGAGAGAGTGGCGCATTGATTTATGGAATTTTGGGAGAAAAGTTGCAGAATGACCGGGAGAAATGGTATATGATTGACAGTTCCTTTATTACTACCCTTCCCGATACCTGGGGAATAGGCGAGCGCTTTCTGATGCTGCCTATCAACAAATGGGATGAAGAATATCAGCAGGTAAACCTGGGAGGGCTGACCTGTGACAGCCAGGATTTTTATACTTCTGAAGAGCACATCAACCAGGTGTTTCTGCCGAGGCAGAAGGGCGGGGTGGAGCCTTTGTATGTGGGTTTTTTTCATACGGGCGCTTATCAGGATCAGCTAAGTGGTTATGGGGGAATAAAACATTGCCTGATTCCTTCTCCCAAGCATGTATTGGTAGAATATGACGAAAATGGGATGCTGAGAGACCGGCTTTTTTCAAAGGAACAAAGTTGGCAAAGTATGCTGAATATTTTAGGGTATTGACGGGAGTTACTATCTTTGGCCTTTTAATTATTATAAGATTTTTTTAAAGAGCCAGAATATGAAGCTAGCCACAAAATTAATTCATGCCGGGATAGAACCAGACCCTTCTACCGGCGCCATTATGACCCCCATTTACCAGACCTCCACTTACGTACAGGAAGCGCCGGGCAGACACAAGGGATATGAATATTCCCGTACCCAGAATCCGACCCGGGATGCTTTGCAAAACGCCCTGGCTGCTATTGAAAACGGTACGCATGGAATTGCTTTTGGGAGTGGATTGGCAGCTATCGAGGCTATTATAAAATTGTTGAAGCCGGGGGATGAAGTGCTGGCCACCAATGATCTTTACGGCGGCACTTATCGCCTGTTTACGAAAGTGCTGGCTCATTTTGGGATTCAATTCCGGTTTATCGATATGAGCGATCCCGCCCGAATTGAGAGCAGTATTAACGAAAATACCAGGATGATTTGGGTAGAAACCCCTACCAACCCGCTGATGAACATTATTGATATTGAGGCTTGTGGGGATATTGCCAAAAGGCACGACCTGTTGCTTGCAGTAGATAACACTTTTGCTTCTCCTTATTTGCAAACGCCCCTGGATATGGGCGCTCACCTCGTGATACATTCGGCCACTAAATATTTGGGTGGACATAGTGATGTGGTACTCGGAGCGGTGGTTGTTAAAGAGGATAAACTGGCGGAGGAACTTCTTTTTATTCAAAATAGTTGCGGAGCAGTACCCGGCCCGCATGATTGCTGGCTGGTGCTCAGAGGAATAAAAACTCTGCATGTTCGGATGAAACAGCATTGTGCAAATGGGGAAGCCGTTGCCCGGTTTCTGAGGGCGCATTCTCAAGTTGCGCAAGTACACTGGTGTGGTTTTGAGGATCATCCTAATCATGACGTGGCTACAAAGCAAATGCGTGGTTATACCGGAATGTTGTCTTTTTCGCTAAAGGATGACAGCATGGAAGCCGCTAATAAAGTTTTGTCTTCTACCCGGTTATTCTCTCTGGCGGAATCTCTGGGAGGAGTAGAATCGTTGATTGGCCATCCGGCTACCATGACCCATGCCGCCATTCCGGCAGAAGAAAGAAGAAAGAACGGTTTACCTGATTCCCTTATTCGTCTCAGCGTAGGCATAGAAGATGCAGACGACCTGATTGAAGATTTGAAGCAGGCTATTGAGGGGTAAGTTAAGGGAT
>CAYRBD010000173.1:0-3727 GCA_964422465.1 uncultured Chitinophagaceae bacterium | reverse complement strand
AAAATGGCATTCAGCCAATTTCTTAAAAGCGGCAGATAGTTTGTCGTATCATGCTGGAGCAAATGCAAAGCCATACCATAACTTCCTTCTGCCAACGACGCCGTTTGTTGAGCCGCTTTATCCTCCAGCCCTTTTCTTTCCCGCAGGGCAAGCGCCAGCTCTGATTTAGATAACAAAGGGATACGAACCAGTTGGGTACGGGAAAGGATGGTATTTAAAATTTGATCCTGCTGCTCAGCTATCAGGATGAACACTGTTTTTTCCGGTGGCTCTTCCAATAATTTCAACAGGCGATTACCTTCTTTTTTTAAGTATTCCGGACGCCAGATAAGGACAATTTTATATTCACTCTCATAGCTTTTCAGGCTCAACACACGGATAATTTCCGAACATTCTCTGGCGGTAATATTTCCCTGCCGGTTTTCGGCTCCTATATGTTGCAACCAGCTAAAAGTATTCCCATAAGGCTGCTCCGTAATAAATTCCCGCCACTCTTTTCCATAATCAGCGCTGATCGGTGGCCGGTCGCCCGACTTTTTGGGAACTACCGGGTAAGAAAAATGAATATCCGGATGAATAAGCTGAGCCGCTTTCTTGCAACCTGAACAAAGCCCGCAGGAATCGTCCTCCTTTTTATTGGTACACACCAAATACTGCGCCAGAGCAAGCGCCAGGGGCAGACCGCCGGCCCCCTCTGGAGACAGGAAAAGCAACGCATGGCTGAGCCGGTTTTCCTGAATAGCCTGTAATAAAGAGGATTTAACCTGAGCCTGACCTATAACTTCTGAAAAAAGCATTCCTAAAGTATTTCTATGGTTTGAATAATGAATCCGTTCCATGCAGCAAAGAGGCTGCAAAAAGGCAAAGTAACCAAAAAAATATTAAAGTTATGAGGTAAAACGATACTCCTTTCCTGCCTCCGTGTCAAAATCAATCACATAAGACTTTGGAAGATTCAGTTCTAAGCGTTTTGAATGATCTTTTATGACAGGCTTCCCCGGATGGATAAAACCGCATAAAGGGTTCGGATTAGGAATTGATTTCTCAGGAACTGTATAATCAACATCCTTTATCTTCATTTTTTGAAAGGTTCGAATTCTGCAATTTCCTCCCAAAGCAGAGTAAATTATCCCCTTTTTCAGTCCCCCATTTTCCCATTCCATAGCTACTTCAAAACCGCCCCGGGCTTTCAAGCCTTTCACCTTACCGGTCGGCCATGAATCCGGCAAGGCCGGCAATAAAAACAACTCCCCCGCATAACTTTGTAAAAGCATTTCTACGATTCCTGCAGTTGTGCCAAAGTTGCCGTCAATTTGAAAAGGCGGATGCGCATCAAACAGGTTGGCATAAGTATGTCCCTGATGCCCTTTGTTATTTTCCTTGATCAATGTAAATAAATCAGACAACAACCTATCGGCATGATTTCCATCAAGCAATCTGGCCCAAACATTAACCTTCCAGGCCAACGACCAGCCTGTTGCAGCATCTCCTCTACGTAACATCGTTTGTTTTACAGCTGAAGATAATTCGGGATTTGAAAATACATTGATTTGATTGCCCGGATAAAACCCGTATAAATGAGAAATATGACGGTGATGAATCTCGCTTTCTTTGAAATCATGTTGCCATTCCTGGAGCTGACCGTATTGCCCAATTTGGTAAGGAAGCAACCGGCTAAGTTGATCTTTTACCAAACCGGTAAAATCATCATGAATGTTTAATATTCTGCACGCCTTTAGGTAACGGGTATAGGCTTCTCTGATGATCGCCAGGTCCATAGTCGGGCCGGAACTCAGGGACGCTTTTTTATTGTCATCATAAATAAAAGTATTCTCGGGAGACTCGCCTATAGGGGTAACCAGATAACCCTGATCATTTTTTATGAGCCAATCCTTATAAAAAGCAACAGCTCCCTTGAGCAGCGGAAATACCTCTTCTTTTAAAAAATTAGTATCTCCATGAAATAAATAATGTTCCCATAAATGGCTGACTAACCATCCGGCGACCATCGGCCAGAAGGCGCAGATACAACTGTCCACCGGCTCCGTATGCCGCCAAATTGTGGTATTGTGATGAGCCACCCATCCTTCATTTCCGTACATATCCCAAGCGGTAGCTTTTCCATTTTCTGCAAGTTCCTTTATCAATTTAAAAAGAGGCTCAGCACAGCTTGAAAGATTGGTTAATTCAGCCGGCCAATAATTCATCTCCAGGTTAATATTCATGGTATAAGCGCCATTCCATGGTGGAATTATCATATTATTCCATATCCCCTGCAAATTTAAAGGTTGGCCCCCCGGTCTCGAACCGGAGATCATCAGGTAGCGTCCAAAATGAAAATACAAGGCAATAAAAGAAACATCTTTACTATTGGAAAAAAGTTCGATTCTTTTGTCAGTCGGCAAAGCTGATTGCGCTGATGGACTGCCTATCTTCATTTTTACCCGGTCAAACAGGTTTTTATAATCCTTGATATGGCGCTGATACAATGTTCTATAACTATCTCTATTAACAGCAGATAAATATTCCTTTACTTTTTCAGAAGGATTTATCCCATCGGTAGCCGGACTTTTATCAAATCCATTATAACTGGTAGCCGCACTGAAGAGAAATAAGACTTCATCTGCATCATTGACAATGATCTTATTCTCCTTTACTTGTACCCTCCCTCCTTTATGGCGTGTTTTTATTCTTGCATCAAAAGCCATCCCCAATCCATTTACATCCTTATCATACAGGATATTTTTTGCATTAGGTTTAATAGCTCCTTTTTTATCAAAAATTTCAGGATATTTATGTTGATCCTTTAAGTTTTCAACCTGTTCAAAACTTCGCCTCAATACAAAGCCAGGTGCTTTCCCTTTCATTACAAGTAAGCCATCCTCAGAAAAATATTGGGCAGTCGGCTCATGGGGAGTAGTAAGATTGACTTCACAGTTGATCTTATCGGCGCCGTCCGATTCAATATGCACTGCGATTAAATGATCAGGATAGCTGGCAAAATAGTGCCTCTTAAACAGAGTATCCCCTGCCTGATAAGAAACCGTTGCCAGCGCTTTAGATAAATCCAACTCCCTTTTATAGTGACCTATCGCTCCCTTATGTTTAAAGTTTATCCACCAGTCTCCCATCGGTTGATAACACTGCTGATTACGACCCAACCAGTCTGCATGCACTATTTGCTGTGCTTCTGCATACTTTCCGGATTTTAAAAGGTTCATTACCTCGGCGTACTTTTCCCTAATGTCAATCGACCGGTAAGTATGTAAAGGATCACCGGAATAAAGGGTGCTTTCATTCAGTTGTAGATGTTCTTTATCCACCCCGCCAAAAACCATCGCTCCCAGATAAGCATTGCCTAATGGCAGGGCCTCTGTCCATTCTTCCGCCGGCTTATCATACCACATCAAAAGGGATGTTTCATCTTCTGGTATCGATATTTCATTTTTCTTGTTAACGGTAAATGCAGAGAACGAATCAGGCATGCCCAATGTTACCATACTTCCTAATGCAGTTTGCTTAATGAAATTCCGACGATTTTGTGACATATTGTACTTTTAAGATTACAGGCTATTCTTTAATTTGATAACCAATGGATTCTTAATCTTAATAGGCTCTATAGATGATAAATCAATCTCGCAATCTTTCCCTCTTTTTCTCCAATTAAGCTTTTTGTCATAGCCAAGAGCGCTAATCTCAACCTTCCCTGAGGGGTTAAAATCCTTAA
>CAYRBD010000172.1:0-3727 GCA_964422465.1 uncultured Chitinophagaceae bacterium | reverse complement strand
TTATATAAGAAACAACAGCTATCCCATCGTTGCCTCTGACTTTTCAGGAACTCCAATCCAGCCCTTCTGCAGAAGATATTCTGCAATTTGAATAGCATTAGTAGCAGCGCCTTTCCTGAGATTGTCAGAAACAATCCACAGGTTCAATGATTTTTCCTGCGACTCATCCTTCCGGATGCGGCCTACAAAAACCTCATCTTTCTCGTGGGCATCCAGCGGCATAGGATACTTAAGGTTTGCTACATCATCTACCAACACTATACCTGGAGTTTCAGAGAGCAGGTTCCGAATATCCTGAATCTCATAATCTTTTTCAAATTCAATGTTCACCGATTCACTGTGACCACCAATTACGGGAATACGAACCGCAGTAGCAGTAACTTTTATGGAGTCGTCACCAATAATTTTGTTGGTTTCTTTTACCAGTTTCATTTCTTCTTTGGTATAACCATTTTCCAGAAAGACATCAATATGTGGAAGCGCATTCTGATCGATCCGATAAGGATAAGCCATTTCGCCTTCAACATCGGCGCGCTCATTGTTCATCTGGTTTACCGCTTTTACGCCGCTACCCGTTACCGACTGATAGGTACTCACCACTACCCTTTTAATTTTATATTTATGATGTAAAGGAGCCAGCGCCATCACCAACTGGATGGTAGAACAATTAGGATTGGCAATAACCTTGTCGCCGGGAGTCAGCGTGTCTGCATTTACTTCCGGCACCACCAGTTTATTTTCAGGGTTCATGCGCCATGCAGAAGAGTTATCTATAACCGTAATGCCCGCGGCTGCAAATTTTGGCGCCCATTCCAGAGAAGTGCTTCCTCCGGCAGAAAATAGAGCCACGTCAGGTTTCATTTTAATAGCGGTTTCCGCACCTACCACTTTATATACTTTTCCTTTAAACTCCACGTCCTTTCCAATAGACTTTTGGGAAGCTACCGGAATAAGTTCCTCTACCGGGAAATTTCTTTCTGCTAATACCTGCAACATTTTGGAGCCAACTAAACCTGTTGCCCCTACAACTGCGACTTTCATAAAACCTGTTTTGTTAGAATAACTCAATATTTTTTCGCCACAAAGGTACGCCTTATCTCTATCTAAAGTAAACAGATTTTTAAATCTCCTTTCTTTTTTCTATCTTCATGGAATGAAGGCCTTTCCCCTGCTACTCCTGCTATGGCCATCCGCGGCACTTGCCCAGATCAATGAAAATTTTGAGGATGGTGATTTCACCTACAACCCGGTATGGACAGGAGACACAAGCGCCTGGGAGGTAGCATCCGGAAAATTGCACAGCATTCGGCAACTGCAATCCCGGGAAAAGGATACTTTTTATTTATCTACAGCTTCTTCCCCGGCAACTGCTACAGTTTGGGAGTTCTGGGTAAGACTGGGATTTAATACTTCCAGCACCAATTTCACCCGGATTTATCTTACTTCTTTGAAAGAAAATCCTTTAGAAAAACACAATCAGGGCTATTTTATCAAAATAGGAGGCACAGAAGATCAGGTTTCTTTATACCGACAGGAAAATTTATCCACGGTGGAGCTCATAGAAGGGAAAAGAGGAATCACCAACCACAGCAACAACACTTTAAAAGTAAAAGTCATCCGCGATAAGACTAATCAATGGACACTCTTTACAGACCTCTCGGGAACGGGTGATAGATATGTTACCCAAGGCGTTACCAGGGATACCACTTATAAGGAAAGCAGATACTGCAGCCTGGTCATCTTTCAATCCGGGAAAGGAGCCTCCATGAAGCATTGGTTCGATGATATTATTATCCGGCCTTTTCTCCCCGATACCCTGCCACCAGTTCTAAAAAATATCACTTTCCCCGATAATCGTCATCTGCAACTCTATTTTTCAGAAGCAGTTTCAATCTCAAATCTAAGCAAGTTAAATTATGTAATAAACGGAGAAAGAAACCCGGATTCTGTCTTCCATTCTTCTAATGATCCGGCGATCGTACAGCTCGAATTTTACAAACCTTTCATACAGAAAGAAACTTATGCCCTCAATCTTCATGGCGTAACGGATGCCAATGGGAACGTCCTGGATACCAGTGCCGGTTTTACCTTTTTTATTCCACAAGCTTACGATGTGGTTATTGATGAGATATATCCCGACCCCACTCCTTCTCATGGGTTACCGGAACAGGAGTACGTTGAAATATTTAATACCAGCGGCTTCCCCATTCCTCTCCGGGGATGGCAATTTTGTGATCCGGTAAGATGCGCGACCTTCCCCGATCTCATTTTACCCGCAGACAGCCTGCTCATACTTTGTGATGAGAAATATGAAAGTCTTTTTTCTCACTATGGAAGAACAATTGGTTTAAAAGGATTTCCTACTTTAAATAACGGTGGAGATGAACTGTTTTTAAAAGATAACCACGGTAAAATAATTCATGCTGTGAGTTATGCTCAACAAAGTTATGCTGATGATGAGAAGGCAAAAGGCGGCTGGTCTGTTGAGATGCAATATCCTGAAAAACATCCTTGTCTGGTTTCTCAAAACTGGTCTGCATCCCAAAACCCTTCCGGAGGTTCCCCTGGGAAACCGAATACCTCCGTAAACAACACCGAAAAGCCCCACTTACGTTTGGAATATATAGCAATAAAAGATTCTATAACTCTTATTGCGGGTTTTAATGCAGGGCTAAATCCTAAATCATTAAAATTAAAAAATTTTAATATCCCCGGACAAGAGATTGATTCTGTAAATCTCCTTCAACCTCTTTTTACTCAAGTGATCCTTCACCTAAAAAAGCCACTAAAAAAGAGAAATAGTTATACTTTAACGGTTCACGATATAAAAAGTTGTGGGTTAACATTAGCAAGCCATAATACGATGCCATTTGGCATACCCGAAAAGCCCCTCCCCGGAGACCTTTTTATCAACGAGCTATTGTTTAACCCCCGGACAGGTGGCTCAGATTTTATAGAACTATTCAGCTCTTCAAAGAAAATTTTTGACATCCGATCCCTGTACCTGGCCAACCGCAACAAAAATCAGGAAATAAACACTATCCTGCCAATATCAGTTACCCCATTTTATATATTTCCCAACCAATATGTTGTAATTACTACGGATAAACAAAATTTATTAGAAGAATACTTTTGCAGATATCCTAAAAATATAGTTGAGATAAATAAGCTGCCTTCCTATCCAAATATATCCGGCGCTGTTGTTCTTCTTGACACGGGCAAAAACACAATAGATGAAGTGTCTTACCGGGAGGAAATGCAATATGCCCTTTTCCATAATTATAAAGGGGTTTCTCTGGAAAAGATAAACACAACAGGGCCCTCCAACGATCCTGACAACTGGGCTTCTGCCTCTTCTCTTTCCGGCTATGCCACTCCCACTTATAAAAACTCACAAACTCTTTCGAACGATAATTTAAAAATAAATTTTGAAGTAAAACCCCGAATATTTTCTCCGGATGGGGATGGATTTGAAGACCAGACTTTCTTAACTTACAAACTCAGACCGGGGTTTTCGGCAACCATTGATGTCTTCAATGAAAATGGAAAATTGGTTCGCAATTTACAATCTCATATTTCTCTGGGAACGCAGAACAAAATTCCCTGGGATGGAAGAAATGACAAGGGCAACATTTTGGCGACAGGTATTTACATCTTCAATATCATACTCTATCATCCCGAAGGCACGGTCAGGCATATAAAGTTACCAGTTGTATTGGCAAAAAGA
>CAYRBD010000171.1:0-3863 GCA_964422465.1 uncultured Chitinophagaceae bacterium | reverse complement strand
GTTTTCTCATCCTGATACTCGCCGATAAAAGGTTTCCCATTTTTTTGCATAGAATGAGCATATTGTTTGAGCAACCTGAAATAGTCTTCCTTTGTCATGTCATGCTGATGATAATCCGTCAGTAAATTAGCCAGGCCTCTCAACGTTTGTGAAGTGGCAAAAGGCCACACCGCACCATCCCATTCACAATCTCCCACCCCATGCGTACGAAAAAAAGGACTTCGCCGCTCAGCAGTAGTAATGCCCCAGGGAGCTTCAAAGCCACCGGTTTCTCTCAATTGATCCCAGGCTTTTCCATATTTCTCCTTATCATCCGGAAGTTCAAAATACCAGGGGATAAAACCAATCTCTTCCCGGGTGCCGCAAAGACTGTCTGTTTTTGCTTCGTACACCTCAAAAAAGTAGTCCTTCTCATTCCACAGATTCTTTTGTACCAGCGCTTTCAATCGTTTAGCCTTCCTGTCATATTCCCGTTTCAAACTATCAATTCTTATAATAGAAGCCATTCTTGCAATAGCCTTTGCATTCCCATACATATAACTATTGATGGTAGGCCGCGTGTTTTTCACATGTCGTCCCCCTCCGATCGATTCTTCCATGGCATCCCTCACATCATATTGCCAATACATCCCGTTAGGCAGTTGTTTTTCTTTTTGCCATTTTTTATAATCCAAATCAAGGGCAGTTACCAAAGGAGTAATGAAAGCAGTATCGTTATTTACCAGGAAACGGTGATAAATGGCATCGGCAATCCAACTGCTGTACTTATGGAAGACAGGATGCTTTTGAAAAGGATCGTGAAACAGCCAGTACCAAATGGTCTGATCAATATACCGTTTGTTATGCAACCACCTCCCCTCATAGATGTGGTGTCCCAACGCGGAACTGATGGAATTATATTTCCCGGCATGACTGACCGGAGTAATAAATTCGGTAAAAATAAAGCCTTCAGGGGTCTTCACTAAATGCTTCCGAAAGGTCCACCAACGGTAGTAATAAATTTCCTGAATAGTAGAATCAGGGCATTCAAACAAGGGAATATTCTCCGAAAGCCAGGAAAAGGCCTCCAAATTGGATACATAATTAACTACATTCTCCGTATCAATGGAATTAAAGTAAGAGACATATTTTTTAAGAAGACCGGTATCAATTACCGGTATTTCCGCCCATTTATCCGTATCGGAAGTTGGGGTTGACACTGTATATCCCAAACCAAACCATCCGATAAAAATAAAGATTAGAAGTCTCAAAAACATCATACCTTGATAAGAAAATTAAGAAATTTGACCCGGCCTATTTTACATGGGATAAAGATAATCATTTTATTTTATCATTCAAATATAAATATATATTTTATCAATAAACAATAAAAAGGAGTGAAAAAATTTTTAGCGGATTATGAAGAAAGAGTGAAAAAGAAAGAGCTCCAGCCATTTACAGGCCGGGTATTCTTTAGTGTCCTAAAAATCCATCCAAACCAGACCTGGCTGTTTGCCCATATCCATTATCTCCATATTCTTCTGCATCATCAATTTGACTTAAGAAATCAAAAGAGATGGGTCTGTAATAGTCAATAGAAGGGTTAAAACTTTTGGAAGCACGGGGATTGGAAGTAGGCAGCACCTTTTCAAAAGCATGATGCCGCTTCAGCAAAGCCCATCGGTTAAACTCACCACAAAGTTCCCGTGCATATTCATCTAAAACATCTTGTTCGGTAGCCGTTGACAAGTCATGTTTAGAAGCACCTTCCCTGACTGCACGATCCCGTAAAACATTTAAGTATTGTGCAGCTTTCACACCATTCCCTAATTCCTGTTCAGCTTCTGCCGCAATAAGATATACCTCAGCCATACGCATAATAAACATATCTCCCTGTTTAATCTGCAGGTTGGAACCATAATCAAATCCAAAATGAGACCAGTTAAACTTATTTAAAGAAGGGAATAATTCATACCCGCCGTTATTCAGACCTTGCTTATTCACCCATTCATCAGTTGTTTTGAGATATCTGCCATCAGAAGCATACAAATCATCAATATTAATAACACAATATCTACGTGCAGCCTTTTCTGCATTGCTTAGATGCTTTTTTGATAGATAAATAGCAAAACGGTCTTCATCAGGATCTAACGGATAGGGGTTAACATACACATTCTCGGTGGATTCTAATTTACTGATATCTCCATCATGTACGCCTTTTGGCCAGATAGAAGCCTCGTATTGATTCCCACCATAAGTAGCCGGAGTCGCATTCACATCCGCATAGGGATAAATTTTTTCTCCTACATGTGAAAGATCAATACCATACTTTTTACATATATCTTCAGTAAGTGTAACGATGTTATTATCATAAGGGATCCATGCCGGCTGAGCCATGGAAAAATTCGCAAAGGCAGTAGTAAACGAATTCTCCCAACGTTTATCCCAACTGGCATCAAAGCAATTAACTAAATACCTCGAAGGAGCAAAATTATTGTTGTTCACACGCCCGTAGAAATAATTCTGTTTATTCTTGGTTACAACAAGCTCCTGAAGTGCATTCGGATCGCAAAAAGTGTACGAAAATAGTTTATTGGATTTTGAAGCATAATTCCAGGCATCACTCTCACCACTTACGGGACCAGATGCTACAAACAATGCTTCCTTATTATCACGGTTATTTTTATCATACCATACTTTGGCCACATCATCATACAAGCCGGCATTATAGGAAGCCGCATTATCTATAAAATTTTCCGCTACTTCCTTAGCCCGTTCCCAATAAGATTTTCCATTTTCTTCAAGTCTCTCTCCTGCCCCTTGCACATAGGCCCTTGCCAGCAATCCGAAAGCTGTTTTTTTCGTTACACGGCTTATAATTCCTTTAAACGGAGTTACACCAAGCGCCTCCGAAGCCTCCGTTAAATCTTTAATGATCTGAGCATAAATTTCTCCTATGGTATTACGCTTGGGAGATAGATCAGGTACTGTTCCCGCAGATTCCAGGTTTAAGGTTACCGGCCCATAATAAGTAGCCAGTAACAAATAATAATATGCCCGTAAACATTTAGCTTCTCCTACCTGTTCTTCAATATCCGATGCATCACCACCTGTAACTTTATCAGCCGAATTAATAACAGAATTGCAAGTTGTTATGACGGAATAAGCCTGTTTAAACAACTTATTAGTTGCGTTTGTACTCGTAGTTAATCCCTCATAATAATAAAGCTCTTTCGTATTATCATTATCGTTGTGACTCAGCCAAAGGTCTGTTCCTGTTTCAGACACATACAAAAAGTCGGAAGCTGAAAATAATTGATCATAGAGTGGAGTATAACACTGTACAACTAATCCACTCCAAGTATTATACGAAGTTACCACTGCATTGCCCGCAGTTGGGTTATATTCCTTCAGCGTACAGGAAGCAATTATAAAACAAACGCATATCCCCAACGCCGACCTGTATATTAAATTACTATTCATCTTAAAATATGCTTTAAATTATTATTTTTAAAAAGTCAGGTTTAAACCTAAGACCACCTGTTTGGTTAAGGGGAAATCCAGACTACCATTTTGTTCAGGATCATACTGCTTGATCAGGTGGCTCTTTGCTACAACAAACAGATTGGTAACCGTCCCGTAAAAGCGGAGTTTTTGAATCCCTAACCGTCCCAAAAGAGGAGATGGTAATGTATATCCAAACGTTACATTTTTAAGCTTAAAGAAAGACCCATCAACATCCGACAAGGAATAGAATCCTAAGTAATCCTCTCTTCTTATCGATGCATTTAAACCGGGAAAATCATTAGATGGATTAGTAGAAGTCCAGTAATTAAAATATGTTGGGAAATTATCCCCTCCTGTCGGATCATAATCTGTCAACA
>CAYRBD010000170.1:0-4083 GCA_964422465.1 uncultured Chitinophagaceae bacterium | reverse complement strand
CACAACAAAAGCTTCCGGATAACGGTTTTTGAACAATCTAATGCATCCCGAATATTCGTTCCCCTAAACATTTCGTCTATAAGCACAAATACCTTTTCCCCTTTACTAAGATGTTCTGACAGTTCTTGTAAACGATTTATCTCACGGTAGAAGTAACTGTATCCTTTTTCAATGTCATCCTTTAGATTAATATCAGTAAAAAAGTTATCAAATACAGGCATCCTGGCACTTTTTGCAGGAATACCCATACCGGCATGAGCAAGTACCAGTGCAATTCCAACGGCCTTAAGATAGGTCGATTTCCCCGACATATTTGATCCGGTTAGAAAAACAAAACGTTTATAATCCTCCGTTTCAAAGTCATTTCTCCGGCTTTGCGGTAAGAATAAATGATAAACTCCTTCTATTTGTATAGCTGTTCGGTCAGTTTCAAAGTCAGGTAGAGACAAATTATATTTCAAAATAGCTTTTGCCATAGCTAACAAAGCATCGGCCTTATAGATAAGTTCAAACAGTTCCTGCAGTTGGCCGATCTCTTTGTTTCGGAAAAGATCATCCAGGTAATACAATTGTTTAGCAGAAAGGGATCGCCCACCTAATTTTTTTTCCAAAATATTTTTATAATCTATTTCAAAGAGATGATTTAGTAATTTAAATATTTTTTGCAGTAATTCGGGACGGCCTTCCTGTGCTATATTAGCTTGGGTACGATTTAGCTTTTGAACAAAGGTAATCAAACAACGGACTCCTGCTCCCAAAAAATGGTAATCGGACGCATAAAGATGGAGGTACCTATATCCTGAAAAAGAGGCATGCAAATTGTTCCTGTATTTTAATGGGTTAATACTACTGTATAAGTACTTTTCTATATAGGAAAGTTCTGTCCTTGTAAGAATATTCTCCCATGCTTTCAGATGCCTTAGAAGAAACCTGATATCTTGCTGTGTCTGCTGAATCTTATTAATATCTGAAAATGGATGTAATAATCTTTGCTTTAGCTCAGAACTTCCTCTCTCGGTTACGGTTAAGTCTATTATACGAAAAATACTATTTTTCGTTCCTTCTCTAAAGATTTCCAAATCTTTAATAGTTTGTTCATCCATGGGTCGATTTTAATTTTCAGGAAATTACCTTCCAAACATTTTATCCAGTTCTTCTATCCGAAAAGGGATATAGGTAAACCGTCCCGAAGGATTGGTTTGGGATTGGGTACAGGCAAATAACCGGTCTATCAGATTTTGCATTTCATCCGGAGTTAGGGTCTTCCCGGGCTTTATGGCATGTTGGCGGGCCAGCAAGCGGATCATTTTCTCTCTTTTATCTGTTTTCAGGTTGGAACTGGAATGTTTGAATTGTTCCAGCAATCCTTCTATACATTGCTTTTCGTTGCCACTTTCCAGGTCGGAGGGAACGCCGTGTATCGCGAAAGCATTTTTATCAATTTGCTGTACTTCATAACCCAGTTTTTTGAGGTCGGGCAGCATTTCTGTCAACAAGGTAGAATCTGCGGGGGAAAGTTCCAGGGTTTCGGGGAACAGCGATTGCTGAGAAGAAAGCGGTTGCTTCTTAAGGGCTTCCTGGTATCTTTCGTATAAAATGCGTTCATGAGCCGCCTGTTGATCAATGAGAATAAAACCCGATTTTATTTGTTGCAGGATATAGCGGCAGTGAATCTGTTGGGGCTTGCGTGGCGTGGGGTCCACATTAAGCGCAGACATTTGGTCTTCTTCCTCATCCTCATGCGCATCTTCCCGTGGTGGCACTGTGGGAAAAGCGGTGTCTCCGGGCGGGTAAATATCCCGCCGGTGGCTCAGGTTGCTCCCCCCGGAAATCGTATGAGACTGATGCTTTTGTGTAAATCCTTTATAAATATCACCTTGGGTGGTTACCGCCTTTTGCGCATCCGTAAAGGGTTGTGAAATGGCAGACAATTGCTGGATATTTTTGTTTAGCTCGAAATCCAGGCTGGGGGCAATGCTGAATTGAGCCAATGCATGTTTAACTGCCGATTGCACGAAGGCATAGATAATTTTTTCATCCTCAAACTTGATCTCCTGCTTGGTGGGGTGCACATTGATATCCATTCGGGAAGCATCCAGGTCTATAAACAGCACGTAGAGGGGAAAATAGTCGGCAGGGATCAGGTCGACAAAAGCGCCCATAATCGCATGGTTGAGGTAGCCGCTGCGGATGTAGCGGTTGTTGACAAACAGATACTGGTCTCCCCTGGTTTTTCTGGCGGTTTCCGGCTTACCCACAAACCCGGTCATGTTCAGATAATCCGTATTTTCATTCACGACCACCAGCTTGCTTTTGTAAGACTGCCCCAGCAGTTGCAACACCCGTTGTTTTAAATTCCCGGAGGGCAGGTGAAAAAGTTCCTGACCGTTGGTTTCCATGATAAAACTTATTTTGGGGTGCGCAAAGGCTACGTGCATAAATTCATCCACGATGTGCCGTGTTTCAGTGGCATTTCTCTTCAGAAAATTGCGGCGGGCCGGAACGCTGAAGAACAGATTTTTCATGGCAATGCTGGTGCCTGGCGGACAGGAACAGGGTTCTTGTTTCAATACCCGGCTGTTTTCAATTTCGATATAAGTACCCAGTTCTTCCTCTCGTTTCCGGCTTTTTAACTCTACCCGGGCTACGGCCGCTATGGAAGCCAGGGCTTCTCCCCTGAAACCCATCGTATGAATATGAAAAAGGTCTTCCACCTTTTTGATTTTGGAGGTGGCATGTCGTTCAAAGCTCATGCGTGCATCCGTCTGGCTCATGCCACATCCATTGTCAATTACCTGTACCAGTTCTTTACCCGCATCTTTTATAAGCAGCCGGATATCAGTGGCTCCGGCGTCTATAGCATTCTCCATAAGCTCCTTTACTGCCGATGCGGGACGCTGTATCACTTCTCCGGCAGCAATTTGATTCGCTACATGATCCGACAGCAATTGAATAATATCAGGCAAAACGTTCCTTTTTTGGGTAAAATTACTAAATTTAGGCCTTTAAAAAATTTTAGATTATCAAATTACCGGAAGTTAATTCGCATGAAAAAATCGCTTTTTGTTACTTGTCTCTTATTGATAGCCCTCTCCATGGAATCCGCTTTTCGACCCGCAAATAATCGTTTCTCCCTGCTGCCTAGTCTGCCCAATCCGGACCCGGCCAAAGTTGTTGCCAGGGCATGGGTGGACAGTGTTTTTAAGTCCATGAACCAGGAAGAACGAATTGCCCAATTGGTATTCATCAGGGCTTACTCAAACAGAGGAATAAGCCACACCCGGCATGTGAAAGAACTCATTACACAAAAAAAAGTCGGCGGCCTGGTTTTTTTCCAGGGGTCACCCGTCAGGCAGGCAGAGTTAACTAATGAATATCAGCAACTGTCAAAAGTGCCGTTGTTTATTTCCATTGATGGAGAATGGGGGCTGGGGATGCGGCTGGACAGTGTTATCTCTTTTCCACACCAGATGATGTTAGGGGCCATCCAGGATAGCTTGCTGGTTTATGAAGTAGGGAAAATGATAGGGCAGCAATGTAAGCGTATCGGAGTTCAAATTAATTTCGCCCCCGATGTGGACGTCAACAACAATCCGGATAACCCGGTCATTAATGACCGCTCCTTTGGGGAAAATAAATACAAAGTAGCCCATTGGGGAGTCCAGCTCATGCGAGGCATGCAAAGCACCGGCGTCATGGCGGTAGCGAAGCATTTTCCCGGGCATGGCGATACCAAAACAGATTCTCATAAAGCCCTTCCCGTGATCAACAAAAGCATGAAACAACTTCAGGAGCTGGAACTGTATCCTTTTCAGCAGATGATTAATTATGGAGTGGAAGGCATCATGGTTGCGCATCTGGATATTCCGGCCATAGACAACCGGAAACACCGGCCCATGTCACTTTCCAAAAAAGCCATCGCAGGTCTATTAAGAAATGACATGGGGTTTAATGGTCTGGTCTTTACCGATGCCCTTGAGATGAAAGGCGTAAGCGATTAGTACAAAAATGGCCGGGAAGGGGTAGAATCCCTGAAGGCCGGGAATGATATACTATATCTGCCAAAAAATGTAGACCAATGTA
>CAYRBD010000169.1:0-4137 GCA_964422465.1 uncultured Chitinophagaceae bacterium | reverse complement strand
ATGCATATATTCAGGAATCCTTAATCTCTCCTATTGGAACTTATCCTCCCTTGGGACGTTCTCTGGCTTATCGATTTGGCGCTTTCCAGTTGCTTTCTAAAATGGCGCTTATGCAAAAATTACCGGAAGATGTAAAACCTCAGGAGGTACGAGCTGCCTTATATACCGTTATTAAAAGACAACTTTCAGCACCGGGAACTTTCGACAAAAAGGGTTGGTTACAAATAGGAATGGTAGGGCATCAACGTGCCATTGCGCAGGGGTATATTTCTACCGGAAGCCTTTATCTCTGTTCCGAAGCCTTTCTTATCCTGGGATTGCCATCAGCTAATGAATTCTGGCAAGGGCCGGATGCAGACTGGATTTCTAAAAAAGTATGGGAAGGACGAAATGTTCATATTCATCATTCTATTGATTAGCAAAGATGACTTTAGATTACTTAGCATCTTTTTCTAAAAATTTAAATTATATAAATGTATAGAGTAAGGTATTTCATAGCAGTTTGTATTTCTATTATTCTTTTGGACTTGTACTCCTGTGCATTAATGAAAGGAGGATACGCCTCAAATAACGTGATTCGACCCGGAGCAATTTGGCCGGATAATAAAGGAAATCATATTCAGGCGCATGGGGGAGGAATTATCAAAATACAAGATACCTATTACTGGTATGGAGAATACAGGGGAAAAGATGTGGAACCCGGATATAAATATGTCGGTTGTTATTCCTCTAAGGATTTGATGAACTGGAAGTTTCTGAATAAAATAAAATTTGCGGCTCCGGAAGGTTTTAATCCTAAGCATTGGGTCTTTGAACGACCTAAGGTGTATTATAACCGTAAAACTAAAAAATACGTGATGTATTTTCATCTGGATGATGCACATTATAAGGCGGCACAAGTGGGTATTGCGGTAAGTGATCAGCCGGACAGAGGGTATCATATTGTAAAACACTTTCGTCCTTTTGGGATGGAAAGCCGGGATATTGGGCAATTTATTGATGATGATGGAACGGCTTATCTCATTTTTGAGAGTCGTCCTACACATGGCTTTGTTATAGCAAGATTATCTGATGATTATATGAATGTTGTTAAAAAGGTTTGTTTGGTGAAAGAACCTCTGGAGGGAGGGGCCATTGTCCATTATAAAGGCCTGTACTACATGATAGGCTCTCACCTTACCGGATGGAATCCTAATCCTAATTTATATGCAACCGCTAAATCTCTCTCCGGCCCTTGGTCTTCTTATAAAAATGTGGCTCCTCCTGAGACCAATACGTATAACTCCCAGTCAACCATGATGCTTAAAGTGAAGGGGACAAAAGAGACAACCGTGATTTATATGGGGGATCAATGGAAACCTAAAACACAATGGGATTCAAGATATTTATGGATGCCACTGGAGATAGGAAATGGCAAACTGCGGTTGCCCCAACCCAAGCCATGGAGTATCAATGTGAAAACAGGAGAGGTAAAATTTAAGTGACGTCGTGCGAAGGAAGTGGTTTCTGATTCATTACAATCGGCTTATGGCAGGACCGTTACGCCCCTGTCATCTTCAATCGTTAAACTTCAATCTTCAATCCCTTGATTTTGGATTCCGGATTCCGGATTGTTGATTTCTGATTTTAGATTATTGGTAGTCCATAACCGAACAACACCGGTATATTCGTTACGGTGCCCGAGCGGGGCCGAGGGTACCAGCAATAGAAATATTATTCTTTCTGTTGAGATAAGTAGGTGATCAATGAAGCAAATTCTTCATAGGATAAAGAGTTTGCCATGCCTGTAGGCATCATCGATGTTTCCAGTTCTTTTTGTTTGGCAATATCTTCTGTTTTTACCGTATGGGGAGTGCCCGTGATATCCCTTAATACAACCTTATCGGAAGATTGGGAAGTTACAAAACCAACATATACTTTCCCTTCTTTCGTAGTTATTTGTGTTGTCGCAAATCCCTGAGAAATAGAGGCATTGGGTTTCAGAATGGCTTCTGCAATTTGTTTCCGGTTCATGATGGCGCCTATCTGTCCCATGTAAGGACCTTTTAGTTTTTCGCCTTTATTAATGGTGTGACAGGCGATACAACCCTGTTGGATAAACAACTTTTTCCCTTGTGCCGGATTCCCTTTAATTTTATCCATGGCCAGCATAATATCTTCAATCGAAGATTTTCCAATTTGTCCTTTTTTACTTCTGATCTTGTTGATATCAATATCTGGTCCTTTATCCTCTTCTGCGAGGTCTCCTTCTTTTCCTCCTGAGAGAATAGAAATTCCCAGGCGGTACTTGTCATTGATATTGGCAAAAAAGTCTTTTCCAAAATCTCCTGAATCATTCTTTTGGCTATCCAGCAGGAATGTCTTTATTTTTTCGGAAGATGCCCAGGTAACCGGTTTATAATAAGGACCGCGAGTGTCTGGCCTGGTTCCCCACCACCAGGATCCATCATAAGGCGCTTCCTTCTGATAAAGTCGTGCCAGGGTTAAGAGTATATTTCTCTTCAGTTCATGATTCGTGGTATTTTTGTAAGCCTGGATCAGGCCATCTACGGCCTTTGGGTCATGCATGTATCTTAATGCCCATAATGCCAGGGTCGAATTTTTTGTTCCAATAGCCTTTACGCAGGCTTCTACAGCATGGAGGCTGTCCAGCGCATGTACAGCAAGATGTGCTGGGATAATGGCTGCATCGGGGGTGGCATGGGGGCCTATTTCTCCTTCCGGAACAGGCTTAAAGGTGGGAGGTACGGGGATTTGCAGTAAAGCGGGGATGGCTTCTTTACGACCCAGGCGTCCCAATCCAATAATTGAGGCAACTTGAATGCGTGGAGCAGTGTCTTTAATTCCTTTTAAGAAAGGCTCAATAGGAACCTTGTCCAGGAAAGGCTTCCGGTCAGAAAGGGCACGCAATGCATATTCCTGCATGTCTTTTTCTGTGGTAAGCTTTACCAGTTTTTTAATTTCTTTTTTTCCTGCCCCCTGTGCAAAAGTGTACATCCCTGCTACGCGTGCCTCAAGAGGCAGACTTTTATCAGAGGCCACTTTCCAACCCACTTTGGCAGCCTTTTTATGGGATCTTAAAAGCAGTTCCTGTTGGGCTGCCAGCCTGGCTACCGCACTTTTAGATGATAATAAGGTCTGTAATTGATTTGTGGAAGCATCTTCTATTTTAGGGAAGGGCTTAAATTCCCATCCTTTGGGCACCACGCGAACGACAAACCCCTTGGAGGAATCTCCGGAATAACCTGCTCCATCCCATGCAGAAAGATACATCCTCCCGGAACCATCTACATCTACATCTGTGATTTGTGGTAGTTTGATAAAGTCTTCCTCTTTTTGCGTGTAAGAGGCTCCGTCAGGTGTAAGACGGTGAATGTAGAGCATGCTTCTTCCCCAGTCTGCCATCATGGGCACATGATTGTATTTTGCAGGCCAGGTAGGTTCATCCATGTAAAGGGCCCCTGTTCCTGACCCTCCTCCCAGGTCAACCAGAGCTGGAATAATTTCCTCGGTAAAATGTTTAAACAAAACCGGATAGCCATACTCTCCCGATTGAATCTGATGGCTGAATCTGATGTTCCAGCCTCCTCCGTCATTGGTATTGTCCCGGGTAAAAATGTTCATGAACGGATCAATGGCCACATCATAAATATTACGTGTGCCATGTGTATAATCCTCCAGTTCAGTGCCATCAGGACGAACCCGGATGATGCCTCCACCCAGCATGGTGAGCTTGGTGCCATCGGTTCCTACTGCATTATGCACACTGAAGTCTCCTACTGCAATGTAAATCCAACCGTCAATACCCATTCGGATGCCATTGGTAGCATGGTCTGTACCGCGCTTGGCCAGGTAGGTCGGGTTTCCCATATGTGCTATGAGTGTTTTGGGTGGGCCATCAGCAACACCATCATGATCTTTGTCTTCAAAAACAACCAAATCTTCTTGTAGCGCTACGCTATCCTTAGAAAAAACGGTATGCAATACATATAACTTGTCTCCTACAGATATAATGCCCCGGGGGTTGTTTACCTTTGCATATACTGTATGACGATCTATAATTCCGTCATTGTTACAATCTACCAGTTTCATGATCATGCCTCTGCCCGGTGTTTTTCCCAGCGAGCCGATCATATC
>CAYRBD010000168.1:0-4308 GCA_964422465.1 uncultured Chitinophagaceae bacterium | reverse complement strand
ACGCAAGGTTGAGATTGAAACACACACACAGCCGCCCGCCTTTACGGGAATCGCGCAAAGCACTTCTTAGCTCCTGAGCGATCCTTAGCGTTATAGCGTATTAAAATTATTTAAATGTTAGGGGTGTTATCTTTACCGTGTCCTGATTTCTTTTTTCATAAATAAAATATAAGAAATTACGAAACAAAGGAGGGTAACTGCGATTAATCCTACCAACTGTGGCCAGACCAATAGTAAACTTTGCCCCAGAGGCAACGGACTGGGAATGGCTCCGTAAACCTGTCGCATGGTCAACGGCCCGAGGCTTCTGACGGAGGGCAGCAATAAAGTGGAAGTGGCATCACTGAATAGTTGCGAAGGCATAATACTAAAAAGGCGGGCTGCAACTTTTTGATGTGCAACTCTGCCTGCTCCCGAGAGAGGAGATGCCGGCATCAGGGAACTGGCAATAAGTTTGACGATCATGGGATAAAAAACCGAGAAAAAGAGCCATACCGCTATTGAGGTAAGGGCTGAGGTTGCTGCTTGTCGAAACCGGATTGAAAAAAGAATCGATAAATTGAGCCAAAAAGCTACATAAATAATACTCAATATCAGGAAGCAGATAATTCTTAAAAATTCTTCGGGCGAAGGCGGAATCCCGATTATGATTAAACCAAATCCGATAACCAATAAAGTTAAAGCTGCCAACATGCTTCCTATTACAACGAGGGAGGCGGTAAATTTAGCATTGATCATATAATCTCTGTGAATGGGTTGCGACATAATGCGGCCCAGCGTTCTGTTGTTCAGTTCCGAATTGATGGCATCAAAGCCGAGGCTTATCCCTAATAAGGGCCCTAAAAAAGTAATAAATACATGAAAAGGAGGAAGCGTGCCATCGGAAAGGGTAAACAATTTTAAAAAGAAAAAAGTACCATTCGGATCATTTGGCTTAACAGCCTGTCCCAGGTTGGAGAGAGAGGTATATAAAGCGCCCATGCAGGTTAGCAGCATAAGTGCCCCCAGAATGATAAAGCGCCAGCTGCGTACCTGATCGGAGACTTCTTTATAAACCATTACCCAAAAGGGAGAACTTGCTTTTTCGTTCATGACAATACTTCTTCTTTTTCAAAATAACGTTGATAAATGTCGTCCAAACCATATTCCCTCTTTGTTAACCCGGTTAGAGGGAAGCCCAATTGAACAATCATTTGGGCGATTCTTGCGGACAGGTCTTCCTTACAGGATATTTTTAAAACCTCTTTTTCTAGGGTTATGGATTTTATACCCTGATTTTCCAGCAACACTTGTTGAAGTCTGCCGCTGTCCGTTGAATCGTTATGGAGGTCAATTCTGGCTTCTATAACATAAGGTTCTTCAGAAAATAACCGCTGAGATAAGGAGGCAATGTCTCCTGCTGCAATCAATTTCCCACTAACAAAAAGGCCTACCCGGTCGCATATTTGCTGTACCTGATGCAGATGATGAGAGGATAGCAATACTGTGATCCCTTCTTCGCGACTAAGTTGTAAGATTAATTCCAGAAATTCCCGTACTCCTTTTGGGTCTATCCCCAGCGTGGGTTCATCCAAAATAATGACTTCCGGGCTTTTGATCAGCACATCTGCAAGGCCCAGCCTTTGGACCATCCCCCGGGAATACTTCCCTGTTTTCTTATCGCCGGCTTCCTCAAGCCCTACGCGTTTTAGCAGTTGTATGGCCTCTTCTCTTGCCTTTTTTAGGGGAAACCCATTCAACCGGGCCACGTAGATAAGATTTTCCAGCCCGGTCATGTTATCATAAAACCCCACGTTATCCGGGAGGTAACCTACTCTTTTTTTTACTTCCACAGGGCGTCTTGTTGCATCAATGCCGCATACCGTGGCCACTCCTGAGTCCGGTTCTGTCAATCCTAACATCATGAGGATGGTGGTCGATTTTCCGGCGCCATTGGGGCCTAACAGTCCGAATATTTCTCCCTTATCAATAGTAAGATTCAAATGATCTACGGCGGTGAGGTTCTCATATTTTTTGGTTAGGCCTTGTAGCTCAATGATTGGCTTTTGCTCCTGCTCTTCCATACACTACCTCCTTCCATATTTTTTAAATAACAGGTAAATAACCCCTATTGCAACCACAATAATTAAGATACCCACCCATCCCCATAAGGCAGAAGTTTTAACGGAAACCCGGAAGGCGGCTTTAGAAGAGGCGGAAGCCGTTTTGGCCGTCATATCCGTAACGTAGTCTCCTGCTATGGCATCTTTATCTGCATGAATTGTGGCCATTACTTTTGTCGTCTGTCCCGGGGCCAATGCATCAATTTTTTTAGGAGAAAAAGAAACAGTCCAGTCAGCAGGGGTAGAGGAAGACATGCTAATATCTTTGAGCGGGGCAGAGCCGGTATTCTGAACGGCAAGTTCCACTTTTTTGTCGTGTCCGGCGGTAATATCGGTACTAAGTCTCCCTGTAGGCGTACTCAGAGATATTTTATAGGAGCCTGTGATAACTACCTCCAGGATAAAGCCGGCGGAAGTGTTTGAACTGGAAGCCTCTACCGGAATTTTGTATGTGCCGGCGGCAGCCTGATCGGGTGGGTGCACTTCTATAGTTATGCTTTGCGTTTGATTGGGATCCACTTTTACCGAAGCCACCTGTTTGTAGCTGGCCTTGAAATCGACCTGCCATCCTCTTGGCGCCCGCGAGTTTAAAGCATAATATTGGGTATCTGCCGTGGCATTTTTCAGGGAGCCATTAAAGGTAAAGGAGGTGTTGGCGGCTCCTTCCAGATTGGATTGTTTGGTAGTAAAGGCCGTCTTGTAGGTGCCGCTCTCTGATACATTTATCGTCAAAGGCAAGTCATCATTGCCTTCTGCTTTCACGTGAAAGCGGTAATATCCTTTTTTTACCTTTAAAGGAACCACTACCTGGAGGGATAATGTTTGTGTCTCTCCCGGAAGAACCGATATTCTGCTGATCTCCCATCCCCCGGCTTTTAGGGTATGCGTCCAGGTTTTAGGAAGCCCGATAAGATAAATGTTTGCTTTAAGTGTGTTTTTGCTATTGTTAATAACCTTAATAGAATAGTTAATAGTTTGTCCCGGGGTGACGGATATTCGGCTGTAAGGGGCATAAAGCTGAAGGGACTGGGCGCCGGCAGTAAAATTAAATAGAGTGAAAAAAAAGAAAAAAGATGAAAAGAAGAAAGACTTGCGGCGGAAAACTGGTAAACGCATTTGCATTGAAATATCAATTTTTAAGGATGAATATTCAAAAAAGATGTCTCAAAGGGGTGCTATGTTAAAGCAGAGAATTTGGGAAATTCCCTTCGTAATTTTGCTCAGGGTTTAAATAGAATAGTGAATAACAAGGGCAAATCTATAAACTAAGAATTTGTTTTTCTGTTAGAAGTTAGTTAAAATTGGGATAGTTTTGCATAAAAACATTAGTAAAATAATTGTTTTGTTACAAATTTTTTAAGTATTGGAACCTGCTGACTGGCAACATATTGGATATGGGAATCGGGATGCTTATGCAGTTGTTTACACGTATTATTATAAACGCCTGTTTAACTATGGCCGGAAATATACTGCTGATGAAGACCTTATAGCCGATGCCATACAAGAGGTTTTTCTGATCGTATAGAAGAACCGGAGAAAAATCCTCCATATTAAATCTCCCCAGAGCTACCTGTTTTACACTTTTCGTAATCATCTATTTCTTCAATTAAAACAACATAAAAGGCGGGCAGGCGAGGAGCAGCATTATCAGGTAGAGCCGGAATTCAATGCAGAACATATTATCATTCAGACAGAAATGGAGGAGCAGAAAAGGCTTAAACTGGAAGCGGCCATCCGTGACCTGCCTTCCCGCCAACTCGAAGCTTTGTTTCTGCGCTTTTATGAGGGAATTCCCTATGAAGAAATTGCGGAGGTAATGCAAATTACGGTTTCCTCCGCCCATAAAACCATTTATAAAGCGCTAACCCACCTTCGGGCTGCTTCCGGACTAAAGATTAGTTTGCTGATTTTGCTGTTAAGTATCTGAAGTTATTCCGGCCTCGCTCGATGACCGGTGGCTGGCGAAGCTGGAATTTGGTGCCCGGGCGTAGCCGAGGGCATGCGTAAGAAGGGGGTTTCGGTTCACTATGAAATGGTTTCGACTTCACTCAACCACCGGGCTTTCGATTTATGGCAACGTTGTTGTGCTTTCGTCATCTCCAATCTTCAATTTATTGATTTTAGATTCCAGATTAGCGATTTTGGATTTTGGATTTTTGGTAATCCTTCACAGCCGAACGAAATCCGATATTGATGCTACGGTGCC
>CAYRBD010000167.1:0-4332 GCA_964422465.1 uncultured Chitinophagaceae bacterium | reverse complement strand
CCGGGCGCGTGTAGTCAGCATGCCATCCTGGGAACTCTTTGAAGCGCAGGAGGAGTCGTACCGGGAAACGGTCTTTCCCCCGCGGGTACGAAAGCGCTTGGCGGTAGAGGCCGGATCCCCGATAGGCTGGTTGAAATATGTAACTGAAAAAGGAGGCATTATCGGCATAAAGCAGTTTGGTGCGTCGGGACCGGGGACGAAAGTCATGGAAGAATATGGTTTCACAGTTGATAACGTAGTCAAAAAAGTAGAAAAAATCCTGGGAGAAAATGAAAAGGCATTCCCGGTTCCCTATTAACATAATTTGAAATGCGTACGCTCAAATGGGTGATCATTGGCCCCGGAAATATTGCTGAAGATTTTATAATGGACCTCGCCTGCATTCAGTCAACTAGGAACCTAGTGGTTGGTGTTATGTCGGATAAGAAAACGGAAGCGGCTTCTTTTGCAGAGAGGTACGGTATTACTCATTGTTACGATAACCTTTCGGAGATGCTCCTTAATATAAACCCTCATGTAGCCTATATCGCTACTCCCCATCCGGCACACTTTAGCGCCGCCATGTCCTGCATTAAGCACGGCTGTGCCGTTTTATGCGAAAAACCCCTGGCCATGAACGCCTTGCAGGCAGGGAAGGTGATTGACGCCGCCCGGAGACAAAAGGTATTTCTATTGGAGGGAATGTGGATTCGCTTTTTGCCGAGCCTTTTAAAAGTAAAGGGACTACTGGAAAAACAAGTCCTGGGAAATATAAAAAGTGTCATAGCAGATATGAGCTACGTGGCGCGCAGAGATACGTCCAATCGTTTTTATAACCCGCTACTGGGGGGAGGGTCTTTACTGGATTTAGGTATCTATCCGGTCTATCTCTCCCTGCTTGTTTTAGGTATCCCTGCTGAAATCGAGGTTTCCGCCCGATTAAAAGATAATAAGATCGATGAAAGTTGTAGCATGATTTTCCGGTATGGTAAGGGACGCTTTGCACGTTTAGAATCTTCTCTCAAAACAGATACCTCCCGCACGGCGAAAATAGTGGGAGATAAAGGAAAAATAACCATTCTAAAACCATGGAATGAAAAACCTGAAGCGGTGAAACTTTCGATGACTAATAAAGAAGATCGGTATTTTTCGTGTAAATGGCGGGGAAGGGGCTTTCAATATGAAATTGAAGAGGTGATCCGTTGCCTCGAAGCGGGTAAACTTGAAAGTAGTTTGCACAGCCATGCTAATAGTATGGCTTTGATACATACGCTTGATAAGATCAGGCAGAAAGCGGGCATCGTCTATCTGGAGGATGGAAACTGACCCTGGTATGATTTTTACGTTACTTCAATTAAAAAAAGGAAAAAAATGAGGTCAGAAAAAGAAATTAGAATAAACTACCGGAAACTTAAGCTTACCAATTTGGATAAGATATTTTGGCCGGGGGAGAAATACACCAAAAAGGACGTAATCGATTATTATACGCAAATGAGCGTTTATGTCCTTCGATATCTTAAAAACAGACCTCTTTCTTTAAAGCGGAACCCCAATGGCCTTAAAGATGAGGGTTTCTTTCAAAAAGATGCTGGAGAAGATGCTCCGGAATGGATGGATTCCATAACGATCCCGTCGGCCTCCAATAACAAAGAGATAAAGTACCTGTTGTGCAACCATCGGGAAGACCTGGTCTTTCTTTGCAACTGGGGCTGCATTGAATTTAATCCGTGGAATTCGAGAACACGTTTCCTGGACTTCCCGGACTATCTTATCATAGACCTTGACCCATCTGAGAAAAATGATTTTGATGACGTTGTGGAGATCGCCAAAGCCATAAAGGGTCTCCTGGATAAGGCCGGAGCACCAGGATATTGCAAGACTTCGGGTGCAACGGGTATGCACGTTTATATTCCCATAGGCGCCCGTTATAAATACGAACACGTCCGCTCTTTTGCAGAATTACTGGCGCAGCGAGTTCAGGAATACATGCCTGAAATGACGACCCTGGAAAGATCGCTCAAAAAAAGAGATAAGGATAAAGTGTATATTGATTACCTGCAAAACTCCAGGGGACAGACGCTGGCAAGTGCTTACAGTCTCCGACCAAGGCCGGGCGCCACCGTTTCTACTCCACTTGAATGGAAGGAAGTAAAAAGAGGGCTGCGCCCCGAACGGTTTAATATTAAAACGATAAAAAAACGGATTGAAAGAAAAGGAGATATATTTAAGCCCGTAACCTTAAAAAAAGAGAGCGTTGACTTTGAGAAATACATTCATGACCTTGAACAATAAAACTGCTGGATTTGGGGTCCATGTTATGTCATGCAATATACATACGACATTACACTAGTTCTGGGAGAGCCCCCCAATAATATTGACCGAAATGGCAATAATAGTAGCGTTATAACCGAATGAGATCAACGAATGCAGCAGGGTCAGGCGTCGTATCGTTTTGGATGAAACGTCAACATCGGATACCTGGAAAGTCATTCCTGCGGTAAACGAATAATAAGCAAAATCAAGGAAGTCGGGATTCTTGTCATCTGGAAATTTTAAACCGCCTTTGTCGCCGTACACCCTTTTATTTTCCCAATCGGTCTGTCCCGAATAGTAGATATCCGCATATCGTATGGTAAAAATTGTATGTACCAAAAACCATGATAATACCATGCAACTGATGGCAATAGAGAGGCGGAGACTTCGTGAAGAAGTATTTTGAGGCTTATTGATCAACAGTAAAATGACGGCTAACACACTGATGAAAGTGGCTACCAGTACAATAAAAAATATGGTAACTCTGTTATCATCTTGTTTTGACGCCTGACGTTTAATTTCTAAAGGGGTGGTAGAATAAAAAGTAATCCATATCAATAGAAGATGGCACGATGCAAACGCGTCCCATCCGAATAAAAATTGTATCAACGGCGATACCTTATTGAAAGGGAAAACAAAATATGCTACTATCCCGATAAAGAGGCTGATAAGAAGTTTTCTGCTTGAATTTAAACGGTTTATGAAATTTATGAGCTTGGTAAACATAAATAGGTGTTGATTAATATATTTTAATGCGACCAATTATTAAACCATTTGTAAAAAGCTTGAAAGACAAAGGTTTCATTATTTTGACAAATGGAAATTGAGGCGCTTTTTCTACACTTTTTTGATAGGAGGGAGACATGAACAAGTGCGAGCTGGACAAGGAGCGCACGGACCAAGGGGACACCGCTATTTGCCGATCTTTGGTACTATATTTCCGTTAGTTCCTATTATATATGAAAATGATTGAACATCTTAGTATGTCGAGCTAATTCAAAACAACCGTAAACCAGGATGACATAAATACATGGATAGAGGATAGAAACGGGGAAACCCTCTCGGATAAAATAGACCGGAAATAAGAAAGATGCCCGCATGTTGAGAATCGACTTTCCGGGTGGGCGAATGAGCGCCTTGAGAATATCAAATGGGACGAGTTCTTTAGAAAATTTGACGAAAAAAGCTTACCTTTCTCTACCAGGATAAAAAATCCAATGGAAAACAAGTAGCTTTAATAAGTTTGTAGATGACTCATGAATTGTTTTACCACTGTTCTCCCTCTTGAGAGATACAAGCTACTAACGAAGTAAGAAGATACTTATATTGTTATTGGGAAGTTTATTTCCCAATAAGGCTGGTAGGGAAATTATTTTTGATTGTTTCGGCTTTGGTACGAAGAGAGAAGGGGTTTTGGCATCATTTTTCTACTTATTAATAAGATCCAATCATTAATTATTAAACTACTTTTATGGCGCGTACAAACATTGCTACAACGGATAATTTCATGTTGAGGGAATTTTTGTAGATGAATTTAAGGACATTTATTGGGTGGAGGAGCACCTTGTTAAGGCTCTACCAAAAATGGAGAAAAGGCGACTACCTACGAACTTGCACAGGCGTTTGCTTCTCATTGTGAAGAGACAAAAGGCCATGTTGAGCGGGTTGAAGAAGTTTTTACGATGCTGGATGAAAAGGCAAGGGCTAAAATGTGAGACTATGAACGGTATCATTGAGGAAGCGAAAACTATTATTTCAGATACAAAGTCAGATACCATGACCTGTGATGTCGGGCTTATTTTTGCGGGGCAAAAGGCAGAACACTATGAGATAGCCATCTATGGGAGCCTGATCACGCTTGCAAAAACGCTCGGCTACACGGATGTAGTCAACGTATTGATACAGACTCTCAGCGAAGAAAAAAATGCAGATGAGAGAAGTTGACAGAAATAGCGGAGAATTATGTAAACCCCGAGACGACAATGGAAAAAAAGAATAAGCGTTTGTCCATAGTTAAATAGGATAGGAGGCCTTTTATGG
>CAYRBD010000166.1:0-4391 GCA_964422465.1 uncultured Chitinophagaceae bacterium | reverse complement strand
CTTCGCCAATCTCCCAGGCTAAGGCCATGTCCATATTTTTGATAAGCCTTTTGGTCAGGAAAAGCCTTTCCCCGGATACGGTAGGGATAGAAATAATCATCAAAATGAACTGCATCCACATCATACCTGCTAACCATATCCCTGATTACACTCACCAGGTATTGCCTGACTTCCGGCAACCCGGGATTAAAAAACTTCTTTGTACCGTAGGTAACAAACCAGGAAGGGTGAAGCCTCACAGGACTATAAGAGGCCAGTTCACTTTCCTTGCGAATGTTAAAAACCGCCCGGTAAGGATTGCACCAGGCATGAAATTCCATTCCTCTCTTATGAGCTTCTTCAATCAGGAATTTTAAAGGATCGTAATAAGGATCAGGGGCTTTCCCCTGTTTGCCGGTTAACCAATAGCTCCAGGGCTCCAGTTTGGAAGCATAGAAAGCATCAGCTGCCGGCCGCACTTGTACCACCACGGCATTCATCCCCACGCTTTTCAGTTTATCCAGCAGTTTGATGTATTCCGCCTTCTGAGTAGCTGTAGGCAATCCAGGCTTAGATGGCCAGTCAATATTGGCAACAGTAGCTATCCAGGCCGCTCGGAGTTCCCGCTTTGGGGCCTGCTGCGCAAAACAAAGGTGAGAAATCAACAGGAATATGGAACTTATGATAAAACAGGGAAAATAATTGGCTATTCTTAACAAGGTCGTTATATTTGAGCTAATAAAAAAGTTGCAAAGTAAACAACTTCCCTTACTTCGCCCACTTTAAACCAGCAGAATGAGAAAAGCAGGATTCATTTTTATCATTTTAATATTATTCATTAATTTTCAATCATTGGCACAAGAGAATTTTAAAGCAGTAACCGGACTTATAGACAGGGTAGTTCCCAAAATAGCAGACCTCATTGAACTGGAACATATCCCAAAAGAAGATGGCAAAGATGTTTTTGAAATAGAAACCCGGGGGGGCAAAATCATACTGAGAGGAAACAATGGTGTCTCTTTATCTTCAGCTCTTTATTATTATCTGGACCATTATTGTAAATGTAGTATCACGTGGAATGGCGTTAACCTCAACCTACCGGATTCGCTGCCTGAGGTTCCTGAAAAAATCCACAAAACCTCTCCTTATAAATACAGATACAATATAAATTATTGTGCTTTCAACTACAGCATGGCCTGGTGGGACTGGGATCGTTGGAAGAAAGAGATAGACTGGATGGCCATGAACGGCATTAACATGCCGCTGGCACTCACCGGCGAGGAAGCCATCTGGCAGGAAGTATATCAAAAATTAGGATTTGAAAAGAAAGACCTGGAAGATTTTTTCACCGGCCCTGCCTATTTTGCCTGGCTCTGGATGGGAAACCTGGACGGTTGGGGAGGCCCCCTGCCCCAACATTGGATGGATAGCCACAAAGCGTTGCAAAAGAAAATCCTCAACTATGAAAGAGCCTTGGGAATGACACCCGTTCTACCGGCTTTTACCGGACATGTGCCGCCTTCTTTCAAAGATAAATTCCCCGATGCCAAGCTCAAAAAGACCAACTGGGGATGGGGTTTCAAAGATGTTTACATTCTGGATGCCGCTGACCCGCTTTTCGAGAAGATCGGAAAACTTTTTATAAAAATACAAACAGAAGAATATGGAACAGATCACCTGTACTCTGCCGATACCTTCAACGAAAATGTTCCTCCCACCAACGATTCTTCCTTTTTGGACGCCATGAGCAAAAAGGTGTATAATTCAATGGCCGTGGCGGATCCCAAAGCTGTGTGGGTAATGCAGGGGTGGATGTTCTCTTACAACGTACGTTACTGGCAGCCTACACAGGTACAGGCCCTGCTGAATGCCATACCCAATGATAAAATGATCATTCTGGACTTATGGAGTGAATCTCACCCTGTATGGAATCGCACAGAAGCCTATTATGGCAAACCCTGGATATGGAACATGTTACAGAACTTTGGGGGGAATGTCAGCCTCTTCGGGCGCATGCGGCACGTAGCTTACGACCCGGCGATTGCCCTCCATGACCCCGATGCAGAGCACATGTCCGGAATAGGACTCACCCCCGAGGGCATAGAACAAAACCCGGCTTTATTTCAATTGATGACCGATAACGTCTGGCGTACAGAACCGGTTAAACTGGATAAATGGCTCCACGGTTACGCCCGCCGCCGCTATGGTGACACAAGCGAGCAACTGGACCAGGCATGGCAAATATTAAAAAACACCGTTTACAGCGGCGGGAAAACAGAAGGCGGCCCCGAATCTATTATCACCGGTCGCCCTACTTTTGAAAAAAATACCGCCTGGACCAACACAACCCTCACCTACGCTCCCATGGACCTGGTAAAAGCCTGGGATTTATTTATAGAGACTGCCGATCGTTTTAAAAAAAGCGATGGCTTTCAATACGATATTGTGGACCTTACCCGGCAGGTGATGGCTAATTATGCCACTCCCCTTCAACAACGATTTGTACAAGCCTGGCAAGAGCGGGATAAAGAAGCTTTTGATAAATACAGCAAAGCCTTTCTGGAACTTATTGACGACATGGATGAGTTGCTGGCCACCCGCAAGGGGTTTTTACTCGGCCCCTGGCTGGCAGACGCCCGGAAGTGGGGAGAAACCCCGGAAGAAAGTAACCTGTATGAATTCAATGCCCGCGACCTGATCACCCTCTGGGGTGGAAAAGATTGCCCCCTGCATGAATACGCCTGCCGGCAATGGTCCGGACTTTTAAAAGGATTCTACAAACCCCGATGGGAAAAATTCTTCCGGGAAATTGATGAAGCATTGGAAAACCATACACCTTTTAGCATTTCAAAATTCGATGAAGAAATCAAGGATTGGGAGTGGGAATGGGTACACAAACACGATTCCGGGAAATACCCGGTCAAACCATCCGGAGACCCGGTGAAAGAGGCTCAAAAGATGTATAAAAAATACCGGAAACGGATAGGAAAAATATATGGATATGCTTTACATATCCATCAATTAAAAATGGCACCTTCTAAAATTTAAACTAAAAACCTCATGAAAGTTTGGAAAGAATTTCAGGAAAAAAATAAAGACCGGTTTCTGAAAGAATTACTTGACCTGCTGCGAATCCCCTCTGTAAGCGCAGACAGCCGGCATGAAAAGGATGTGAAATATTGTGCCGAAATGGTAAAGCAGCGGCTGGAAGAAGCCGGTGCAGACAAAGTTGAAATCTGTCCGACAGCCGGTCACCCGGTCGTATATGGAGAGAAACTAAAAGACCCAAAACTTCCTACCGTTTTAGTTTATGGCCATTATGACGTGCAACCACCCGATCCGCTGGATTTGTGGAACAGTGGCCCCTTTGATCCGGTTATAAAAGATGGGAAAATTTATGCCCGGGGGGCGGCAGATGACAAAGGGCAGTTCTACATGCACATTAAAGCTCTGGAAACCATGACGAAAACAGATACCGTGCCCTGTAATATCAAATTCCTGATTGAGGGAGAGGAAGAAGTAGGCTCGGCACACCTAGACACCTTTGTCCACGAGAATAAAGACCGGTTGAGCGCGGATGTAATTTTGATTTCAGATACGGCTATGCTAAGCATGGAGCACCCTTCTATAGAAACGGGCCTGCGGGGACTTGCTTACATGCAGGTAGAAGTTACCGGAGCAAACCGGGACCTCCACAGTGGTGTATATGGAGGTGCTGTGGCTAACCCTGCAACCATTTTATGCCAGATGATCGCTGCCCTGCATGATGAAAATAACCATATCACAATACCCGGTTTTTATGAGGAGGTTGCTGTCTTAAGCGATGCCGAAAAGGAGGCCATCAATCATGCTCCTTTTGATGAAGAAGCTTATAAAAAGGATTTGGGTATTTCCACGCTATGGGGTGAAAAAGGATACTCCACCTTTGAACGTACCGGGACACGACCGACCTTGGAAGTGAATGGAATATGGGGGGGCTATATTGAGGAGGGAGCCAAAACCGTACTGCCTTCAAAAGCATACGCCAAGATATCTATGCGGTTGGTTCCCCATCAAAAGTCAAAAACTATTGAAAATTTATTCACTGATTATTTTAAGAAACTGGCTCCGGAAGGTGTATCCGTTAAAGTAACCGCCCTTCACGGAGGAGAACCCGCTGTTACGCCAACCGATTCTACCGCATACAAAGCCGCCGAAAAAGCCATCGCCACTACTTTTGGAAAAGCCCCCATCCCTACCCGAGGAGGAGGGAGCATTCCTATTGTAGCACTCTTTGAAGAAGCGTTAGGTGTGAAATCAGTATTGATGGGTTTTGGATTGGATAACGACAACCTGCATTCTCCGAATGAAAAATATGACCTGTTTAATTTTTATAAAGGGATAGAAACCATTCCTTATTTTCATAAATATTT
>CAYRBD010000165.1:0-4473 GCA_964422465.1 uncultured Chitinophagaceae bacterium | reverse complement strand
CCCACTTTGGCGGTAAGGGTAAAACTTCCTTCTCCATCGGCGGTGGTGCCAGTAGTCGTCCCTTCGATGACTACGGTAGCGGCAGGAACAGGTTCGCCGTTAGAATCCACAATCTTACCATTGACTGTCTTCTCCTGCGCCCAGGCGGAAGAAAAGACGACAAGCAGAAGCATGCTTGTAAATAGTAATGCCTTTTTCATAATTGTTGTTTTTTTGTGATAAATGAATAATCAGGGCTCATAAAAAAGAATTAAAAGTTTATTTAAGGGGTAGGGGCTTTGCAGTAGAATTAATAATACCGGTTCGATTTGCATTTTCCACTACCAGCGCAGCAGCGCCAATCAAGCTGGCATCGCGCCCCAGGTCGGAAACTACGATTTCCGTTTTATCTGTCAACCGGGGAATGCAATATTGAGTCAGAGCCTGCTGAATAGGGGCAAGAAGTATTTTTCCTGCGCTGGCGCCGCGTCCGCCAAGAACAATCAGCCGGGGGTTCATAATATGAACCAGTACTGCAATACCTTTACCCAGCATATATCCGATGTCTGACAGCAGCCGGATGCTGTATTGGTTTCCTCTGTGGGCCGCTTCAATGATTTCATCGCTCATGTATTTCACGTCTCTCAATTGAATTCCGGTATCCTTTCCCTCCTGGATTTCCTTTACGGCTTTCTCTGCCATCAGAAAGAGAGAGGTCTCTGTTTCCAGACATCCTCTTTTACCGCACTCACAGAGGACTCCATTTTCACTAATGGGGATATGGCTAAATTCTCCGGCATATCCGGTTTCTCCCCGAAACATGTCTCCATCCAGGATCATTCCCAAGCCGGTTCCCCAGCCTACATTGATGACCATAGCATTTTTTTCTCCTTTTGCCTGTCCGAAGGTCCACTCTGCCAGGGCCGTAAGGCTGGAATCATTGTCTATATAGACAGGAATATTCAGTTTATCTTCTAAAAATAATTTATGGCTGACCGGTAGATGTTGGTTGAAAAAGGTATAGTTGATGCCTTCTTCAATATTGATGATGCCCGGCATGGCTATCCCGACCCCAATGATTTTATCTTTGGAGATCGGGGATTGATCAAGGTGTCTGTTAATGTAAGCGGCTAATTTTACGAGGGGATTTTTCTCCTGATGCAGATCCAGTTCGATGTATTCCGGTTCGGAAACTTGTTGATGGGTCAAGTCTTCGATTTCAATAACAGTGAACAACTGATCCATAGCAACTGCAACCACGTAGCCACATTCAGGCTGTATGGAATAACGTGTGGCCCTGCGACCGCCGGTAGAAGGGGCATATCCATCCGTAATGACAAGCCCTTTTTCAATCAGGATATTTAATTCTTTTGTAACGGAAGGATTGCTTTTATGTAGCCATTCACTCAATTCGGCACAGGACTGCGGTCCCTGGAAGTAAAGACGTTTAAAGATAATATCGGAAAGGTAACCGTTTACCATACTTTTTATTATTAAAAAAGGAAGTCTCGCTTTTAGGGTACAAATATAGGACGTATTTTTAAACTAACAAAAAAAATTTAAAAAGTTTTATAACTTAACATGCAAATAACAAGAAATCGTTTGCATTAAAATTTGTAAAAAAATTAAAAAACCTGTTTAGTTTTGCGAAAGTATATAAGTTATAAACATGGAATTACAATATGACCCGCGTTACCCTTCTGTAGAATCTCTTCGAAAAAAAGCCAAAAAACGGATTCCGGGATTTGCACTGGATTACCTGGAAGGGGGATGCAATGAAGAAATTAACCTCCGTAAAAACACCAGCGATATCAGGGAGATAGAGTTGATGCCTTACTATTTAAATGAGCACGAAGGTTTTGATATGCGGACTGAATTATTTGGACAGGTATATGACGCGCCTTTTGGGATAGCGCCTGTTGGATTACAGGGGCTGATGTGGCCTGGTACTCCGGAAATCCTGGCTAAAGCGGCTTTTGATTATAACATCCCTTTTGTATTAAGCACAGTAAGTACCGCCAGCATAGAGACGATTAGCGAGATCACAGAAGGCAGAGCCTGGTTTCAGTTGTATCATCCGGTAGAAGATAAAATTAGAAATGACCTTCTCAAACGTGCAGAAGCGGCAGGATGTCCCGTGTTGGTAATCTTGTCGGATGTTCCTACTTTCGGCTACCGTAATAAAGAAATTAAAAACGGGCTGGCGATGCCGCCACGGATGACTCTTCATAATGTCAGGCAGATATTGAGCCGTCCTAACTGGGCTTTAAATACCCTTTTTCATGGCATTCCGGCTTTCAAAACAATGGAGCAGTACATGCCAAAAAAGGGAATGAGCATGCACCATCTGGGGCAGTTTATGGATCGGACTTTTAATGGCCGGCTGAATGAAGAAAAAGTAAAACGACTTCGGGATTTATGGAAAGGAAAACTGGTGATGAAGGGAGTGTCCAGTGAGCAGGATGCAGAGAAGGCCGTGCAATTGGGCCTCGATGGTCTCATTATTTCTAATCACGGAGGGCGACAATTGGATGCAGGGCCTTCAACCATTCATGTTCTTAAAAAGATAGCGCCAAAGTATAAAGACAAAATTAAGATCATGATGGACAGTGGGATGCGTTCGGGCCCGGATGTTGCCCGAACCCTGGCCAGTGGTGCAGAATTTGCCTTCATGGGTCGTACTTTCATGTATGGCGCGGCAGCATTGGGGAAAAGAGGAGGGGTGCATACCATATCTATTATTAAAAGACAACTACAACAGGTAATGGAACAGGTTTGTTGTGAAAAAGTATCGGATTTCCCCAACCACCTGATCAGGGATTAACCTTTTAGAAAGAAGTCTTTTAGGTCTTTACTTGCATCTTTTGGCTTGATTTTCCCCCCTATAATGAGTCTGATTTGGCGGCGATGAATAGCATCTTCATGTAATTGAATTTCTTCTTCTGTTTCAGGTAAAGAAGGAGGAACTTTAGAAGGTTTATTATTGGAATCTAAAGCCACAAAGGTAAAAAACGCTTCATTAGAAAGGTTCTTCACTTGCTTTATGGGGTCTTCGCTCCATACTTTTAGGTGGATTTCCATGGACGTGTTAAAAGCCCGGGTTAGTTTAGCCTGTACGGTTACTACGTTTCCCCTATGGATAGGATGTTGAAAAGTCAAATTATCAACAGAGGCCGTAACTACGGGCGTGCCACAATGTTTCATGGCAGATAAAGCAGCAGCGATATCCATCCAGTACATCAGACGCCCCCCCAGCAGATTATTAAAAGTATTGGTGTCATTTGGCAATACCAGTTCGGTCATCATCACCAGGGTATCTTTTACTTTTTTGGGTTCCATAATTTTTAAGAGCAAATATATAAAGATAGTGCTAAACACACTTTCTTACAGAAAAGATTAAAGTTTCACTCTTAACAATGCCTTCCCTATTTTATGCAGTGCTGCTTCTAATTCTCTTTTTCGCTTTATTCCCGTTCTTTATTCCCCGATATATAATCTGCCATCAAGGGCTGGGCTATACCTATTTTCCGGCAAATACAGAAACTTTGATTTCGGAAATTTCTGAAAAAACTTTCCCTACCTCCGAAACCTCTTGCTTTTTTTAAAAAAAACCGATGAAACTTAAATCCTCGTCCAAGTCCTCCCAGTGGATACCAAACTCCGAAGTCGCATATTTTTCCCTCTGTTTGGTTGTCGCATTCTTTAGTCTATGATAAAAAGGGTATCCCATTTTCTTTCCACAGGAACCTCTGCGATCATGGCAAAAGCATACTGCGTGTTCAGCAGGTGTCCGGTGATGTATTTTACGTGATTCATCTCTTTGTTTAGCCTTTGGTTGATATCTTCATCCGTAAACCTCGCCAAAGCGTTCTTAAACCAGGTGTAAATGGAATCGTACTGTGCCAATAATTGTTTGTTGTTCATTGGAATAATGACTTTGGTTATGAATTTATCTCTTTAGTAGCAAAATTAAAGGCTTTCATTGTGAAGCATACGGTGTAAATACGCCAACTTTATGGGGTAAATGCGACAAACGGGTAATTTGCCCTGGATTTTAGATTTTGATCCATTAACCTGCCGGGAAACGAAGAAAATGAAGGGGTTTAAGTCCTCTTTTGCGATTCTTCATGCCTTCATGGTTTAAATTTATTTCTTATAGACTCCACGCATCTAGCCGTGTAAATCGGTTTTCAACCTTTTCCATTCATCGCTTTCGTTTTTGATCGGAAACTGTCTTGACCATGCCAAAAATCATCCATTTTCTTGGTAGCTTTAATAAAAAGGACGTTTATGTTTGTTACATGATATTTTTAATAAATGAAGGGAATCAGTCTATATTTCACTTTCTGAGCATATCTGTTAAACTGCTCTCCGAAATTTTCTCTCATTATTTTTTCTTCTCGTTTTAATTTCATCACAATTCCAATTAGAAAGAATAAAAAGCCAAAGTGAGATACCTGAATTGTGTCGGCTCTTTTTGTTTACTTTTTTTGT
>CAYRBD010000164.1:0-4498 GCA_964422465.1 uncultured Chitinophagaceae bacterium | reverse complement strand
GGTTGAAAAGCATTCCAGTATAAATGGAAAAATACGCGATGCAGGCTGTCTGGTGAATGATTCCAATAAGTAAGTTGCTGAATACCAGTAAGCCGGTTGTTTTTTACATCCATTTTTACCTCCATGCGGTAATCCACTTTTTGTTGCCAATAGCACCGGCGCTGGGCCTGAACGGGACCATAAAAAAGTGAGAACAGGAGTAGAACTGAGGTTCCTTTAAATAGGAGAGAACCAATTTTTTTCATAATAAACTGAGGCAGATTTTAAGGTTTTGATTGCGAAAATTTGAATTTCTGATGCAATATACCAAAATTTCTCCCTCTTCAGGGCTGCTCTCCCGGGAAACTCTTTTTACCTTCTCCCTCCCCGCCTGGTGGAAGCATGAGACGCGTCTCTACTGTTTCCTGAAGAAGAAGGAGGACTTACGCGTCGGGTTGCCGGGGCAGAGGTTGACCGTCGCTGAATGGTTCTTGTTGAAGAGCGGTTTGGTTCCGGGGCCCTCTGTACCGGTTGCCTTGTGTTCCTTTCTGGTGCTCTTCGTTGTACCGGTTGCCTTTGGGGCGTTGCTTCCCGGCGCGGTGGTTGTTGGGTTCTTGTTCCTCTGTTAGCAGGGGGCTGCACCTCTCGCTGGTTTTTATCTTCTGTCTGGGCCGGCCGACGGGCCGGGGGTTGATTCTCTTTTTCAGAAGTCGTTCTTTCCGGAGCAGCCCGCCGTATATTTTGGTTGGTATTTTCTGCCTGCTCCGACCTGGTATTTTCCTGAACCTCTCTTCTGGTCGAGCTGGAAGAGCGCAGTTCAGAAGGCTCGGTTACCCGAACAGGACGCGCCTGATGGCCGGTGTTTGCCTGCTCCGCACCACGGGGGCTGATAGAGGGCCTGTATATACGCAATCCATTGGAAGTCAAGCGGGATTTGGAAGCCCCGGAACTGTTGAAAACCCGGACAGGCTGAATGTTTTGATTAGTACTTTGTTGTACTGCCCGGCGGGTAGGCCCGGAGAAATAATGATGGCTGTTTTGCTCATACACATTATTAATAATTGTTGTATTATTAATGATGGTTGTATTCTGACTCCAAGGTTGGTAATATCGGTATATATTTCTGCTGGTGATGTATCTGCCGGGTACAAAAGTCCAGTAACGCGGGCCGATATTCACGTTCACGTTGATGTTCATGCCCGGGCCAAGCGGCGCCCAGCCATAATATGAAGGAGAACTTCTCCAGGCCACCCATGCCGGCGCCCATACGTCTCCGGGAATCCATATCCAGCCGTAATAATCATCGAACGTCCAGCGTCCATAGTGAAACGGCGCCCAGCCCCAGCGGTAATTGGATACCCACGTCCATCCGTAATCTGAATAAACCCAGTGTCCATTGGTTGCATAGGGCCGGAAGTTGCGGGAAACCTTAGGTATCCAGACATTTCCGTATCCCTGATAATTGATCCAGCGTCCATAAGGACTTAGGGATTGATAAAAAAGGTCAAAGGTCACATTGGACCCCTGCACTTGTTGTACTCCATTGCTTTCTGCTATGGGCCTGCTTGCCATGCAGCCGGTGAATGAAAAAATCATCGCGAACAGAAAGACTATTTTATATATCGTTTTCATCTGAAACCTCCTGTTATTCGGGTTGATATAATGATAATTAACTATATAGAGGCAATATCTATACCAATCCTTTTAAAGTGGGGATTTAATGTAAAAATGGCATTATGGCTGTATGGCCGGTTAAGTAAGGGACAGATGAGATTGCTTCGCTTCGCTCACATTGGCAGTGGATTATGGCTGTATGGTCGGTTTGGCGCGGGCGATAGGAGAACCTTGAAACAACCGGAACAGCATTTCCCTTCATTTAATATACTCCTTAATCTCATTCAGTTTCATCAAAGCTTCTACCGGGGTCAGGCGATTGATATCAATATTGTCCAGCAATTCGCGGATGCGTTGAAAGGTTTCGGTATGGGTGTCAAAAATACTGAGTTGGTATTGTACCGGGGAGGTTTTCTTCAATTTTTGCTCCACAGGCTTCGCTAATTGCTTCCCTTCCAATTGGGCCAGTATATCGTTGGCTCTTGCAATCAGTTCGGGGGGCATTCCCGCCATCCGGGCCACATGGATACCGAAGCTGTGGCGGCTTCCGCCGGATTTGAGTTTCCGGAGGAAAATAATTTTGTTCCCTACTTCTTTGTTGGCAATGTGGAAGTTTTTGACCCGGTCCAGTTTATTTTCGAGTTCATTGAGCTCGTGATAATGCGTGGCAAAAAGAGTTTTGGGATGATGGGGGGTAAAGTCATGCAGATATTCTACAATACTCCAGGCAATAGAGATGCCGTCATAAGTGCTGGTACCGCGCCCGATTTCATCCAGCAGGATCAGGCTGCGCGGCGTGAGGTTATTAATGATACTGGCGGTTTCATTCATCTCAACCATAAATGTGGATTCCCCACCGCTCAGGTTATCCGAGGCCCCTACGCGGGTGAATATCTTGTCGGTAAGCCCTATTTCTGCAGATTCTGCCGGCACAAAGCAGCCGATATGTGCCATCAGGGTGATGAGCGCCGTTTGCCGTAATAAGGCAGATTTACCACTCATGTTGGGCCCGGTCAGAATGATGATCTGCTGGTCCTCCTTGTTCAGGACAAGATCATTGGCGATATAAGATTCTCCCGTAGGCAATGCTTGTTCTATAACCGGATGCCGGCCTTCCACTATTTTTAAACTCTGATCTTTTGTCAAAACCGGCCTGCGGTATTTAAAACGCAGGGAGATCACTGAAAAGCATAAAATGCAATCCAACTGGGCCAGCACTTGGGCATTCAATTGTACCGGAGCGATATAATCCTGAAGTTGTTGAAGTAAAGATTCAAAAATTTGACTTTCCAGGAGGTCTATTTTCTCTTCCGCACCCGTAATTTTCTCTTCATATTCTTTAAGCTCCGGGGTAATGTATCTTTCAGAGTTGGTCAGGGTTTGCTTTCGGATCCAGCCCTCCGGCACCTTGTCTTTATGGGTATGGGTAACCTCCAGATAGTAGCCGAATACGTTGTTGTAACCAATTTTCAGAGAACTTATTCCTGTGGCTTTAGCCTCTTTATGCTGCATTTCTACCAGGTATTCTTTACCGGAATAAGCAATCTTTCGTAACTCATCCAGTTCGGTATTTACCCCTTCCCTGATCAGGTTGCCTTTAGCGGCCTGTGCAGGTGGATTTTCTACAATTTCCTGCTCAATCTTTTGTTTAATTTTTGGACAGGGGTTAAACTGCTCAACGAGCCGCGACAGATAGGGACTTTTTAAATCCGCACAGCGTTCTTTTACCTTCATTACCTGTTCCAGCCCTCTGGCCAGTTGCAGTACTTCCCGCGGCGATATCTTTTTCAGGGGAATCTTGGAGACAACTCTTTCCATGTCTCCAACTTGTTTTAAATCCTGAATCATCGCATGGGTTAAATCCCGGTCTTTTATAAAAAATTCCACCAGATCAAGTCGCTCATTGATGCGGCCAATATCAACCAAAGGAAATACGAGCCATCTTTTCAACATGCGGGATCCCATGGGAGTAACGGTATGATCAAGTACGTTCAGCAGGCAATGTCCTTTTTCGCCGGCGCTTTGCAAAAGTTCCAGGTTGCGGATGGTGAACTTATCCATCCATAAAAAAGTATCCTGATCAATTCGCTGGATGGTGGCAATATGACTGATATTCGGATGCTCGGTTTCCTTAAGATAATGGAGAGCCGCTCCTGCGGCAATGATGGCGGCTGCCATTCCCTCAATACCAAAGCCTTTTAATGACAAAGTTTCAAAATGGTTGAGAAGGATTTCCGTAGCATACGATTCGCTGAATATCCATTCATCAAGGGTATAGGTATAAAAATCTTCCCCTGCCAGACCGGGTTTACTTCCGAGGTAGGCTTTAAATTCTCTTTGTTTATTCCGCTGGTAAACCACTTCCGCCGGCCGAAAGCTCTGTAATAATTTATCTACATATTCCAGATCACCCTGAGCTACAAAAAATTCGCCTGTAGAAATATCCAGGAAAGCTACACCGCACTTTTCTTTATCCAGATGGACGGAAGCCAGGAAGTTATTGGCTTTGTTGTCCAGCAATTTATCTCCCGTAGCCAGGCCGGGGGTCACCATTTCGGTTACCCCGCGCTTTACTACGCCCACGGCGGTTTTTGGGTCTTCCAGTTGATCACATATCGCTACCCGGTATCCGGCTTTTACCAGTTTATGCAGGTAGGTATCCAGCGCGTGATGTGGAAATCCGGCCAATTCCACTGCAGAGGCAGAACCGTTGGAACGTTTGGTCAGGACAATACCAAGCACCTCCGATGCGATAATAGCATCCCGCTCAAAAGTCTCATAAAAATCTCCTACCCGAAACAGGAGGATCGCATCGGGATATTTGGCTTTGATGGCCCGATGCTGTTGCATCATAGGGGTTTCTTTCCTGGATTTAGCCATAGAGGAACAAAAGTAATAAATCTCC
>CAYRBD010000163.1:0-4569 GCA_964422465.1 uncultured Chitinophagaceae bacterium | reverse complement strand
ATTCCCTCCAGCGCTTCAAAATCACCCTGTTCAAAAGTAATTTTCTGCACCCTCCAGTTTTCTTCCAGGTGGTCCATCTTAGAGGTGCCGGGGATAAGCAGGAGATTCCCGGAATGATTGAAGAGCCATTTCAGAATGATTTGTTGTGCTGTTACCCCGTATTTATCCGCCATCCTTTCCAGTATTTCACTGTTCTCCGAATGCCCCGCATTGATAGGCCGCCAGGGGATAAAGGCGATATTGTTTTCTGCACAAAATTGCAGTTCCTTTTCCCAATCCCGATGATCCAGGCTGTATTGGTTTTGAACAGAGACCACTTCCACTTGTTTTTGGGCTTCTTTTATGCTTTCCACATCTACTTCCGAAAGCCCGATATGTCTGATTAAGCCCTTGCCTTGTGCCTCTTTTAAAAATCCAATTGTCTCATCAAATGGTACCTCCGGATCGCGACGGTGAAGTTGATACAGATCAATCCGGTCCAGTTTCAACCGCTTCAAACTCCCTTCCAATACCTCTTTCAGGTGCTCCGGCCGGCCATTGATCACCCATTTGTTGGGCCCAGGCCGCGTCTGCCCGCCTTTGGTAGCGATTACCAGGTCTTTAGGATAAGGATAAAGCGCCCGGGCTATTAACTCCTCTGAAATATTTGGCCCGTAGCTGTCAGCCGTATCTATAAAATTGATCCCCAGCTCTACTGCCTTTTTCAACACCCGTATGCACTCCGTCTCCTCTGAGGGAGGTCCCCATATTCCTTTCCCCGTGATGCGCATTGCGCCAAATCCAAAGCGGTTCACTTCCAGATCACCGCCTATCTTCCAAGTTTTATTATCATGTATGGTATTCATCATTCAACCAAGGTAAAAACATTTTTTTTAAAAATCAAAAGCATTCCAATTTCTCAGATGGGCTTGCCGAAATTCCCTATAATTTTAGTATATTTACCCTAAATTAGTGAGTTATGCCGACTAGTATAAAAATATTACCTCATTATTCTTACAAAGATTACATTCATTGGGAGGGTCGTTGGGAAGTTATTGAAGGGATGCCCTACGCAATGAGCCCGGCGCCTATGCCCATACATCAGAAAGTCACCAATAATCTTTCCGCAGAGTTCACGTTTCAATTAAAGAAATGTAAAAATTGCAATGTTTATCAACCCATTGATTATAAAATAGATGAATACACCATTCTGCAACCGGATATGCTGATTGTTTGCAGAGAAATAAAAAAGAAATATCTGGATTTTCCTCCTGATCTGGTAGCCGAAATTTTATCTCCATCTACTGCTTTAAAAGATCGGCATACCAAATTTGACCTGTACCAATCACAGAAAATAAAGTACTATCTGATTATCTCTCCTGAGACAAAAGAAATAGAAATATACCAATGGAAGGATGGCATTTATCATTTAAAACATAAAGGAGCACATTTTTTTTATGACTTTACCTTTTTAAAGTGCAAAGCATCTATTGACTTTCAGGAAGTATGGTAAACGAATTCTTCAAAAAAACAATATAGATGGCAGGCAATACCTCAAAATCAGATTATATACTTGGAGTAGATATAGGCACTTCCAGCAGCAAAGCACTGGCCTTCACCTTAGATGGAAAGGTAAAAAACCAACACCAGATCACCTACAAAACACAGCACCCCAAGCCCGGCTATAGTGAACAAAAGCCGGATGACATCCTGAAAGCGATCATTGGTGTCATCCATAAAGTCCTTAAAGAAATGGATCAGCAACCCCTCTGCGTCAGTTTTAGCTCTGCTATGCATAGCCTAATGGCCGTGGATAAAAAAGGGGAACCCATCAGTTCACTAATTATTTGGTCCGATGCTCGTAGTTTAAAAGAAGCCGAAGCCTTTAAGAAACAAAAACAGGCTATTGATATTTACAAACATACCGGCACGCCTATTCACGCGATGTCCCCATTTTGTAAATTGCTCTGGTGGAGCAAAAATGAAAAAGAATCTTTTAAAAAAGTCGCGAAGTTTATCTCTATTAAAGAATACGTTTTTTCACGCTTCTTCGGAACGTATCTCGCCAGTTACTCCCTGGCCTCGGCAACCGGCTTATTTGATCATAAAAAATTAACGTGGTATGAACCCGCATTAGATATCATCCATCTCAAAAAAGACCGGCTCTCCGATCCCGTCAGCCCCACACACTTGTGTAAAGGATTAAAATCCGAATATGCCAAACAAACAGGGTTAAACAAAACTATTCCTTTCGTCATGGGAGCCGGGGACGGGTGCCTGGCGAACCTGGGTACAGGCGTCACTCAAAAAGGGGAGATGGCTGTAACGATTGGAACCAGCGGAGCAGTAAGGCTTTTTAGCAACCAACCCATCAAAGATAAGGAAGGACGTATTTTCAATTATTTGTTACTTGAAAAAGAATACATTTCAGGAGGAGCAATTAATAATGGCGGTGTTCTTCTGGATTGGTACCGGCATCATTTTTTAAAGGAGGACATCACTTACGATGACGTATTAAAAAGCGCTTTTAGCGCCGAAGCCGGCTGCCGGGGGTTGTTATTTTTACCCTATTTACAAGGAGAACGATCTCCCATGTGGGATGCCAAAGCGAGAGGAGGGTTTATCGGGATTACCAACAATCATGAAAAACAACATTTTGCTCGTGCCATCCTCGAAGGGATTTGTTATTCGCTTTATCACAGTGCGGAAATCATAGAAGAAATAACCGATGGCATTAAGGAGGTTTATGTTAGTGGTGGCTTTACGCAATCCAAAGAATGGGTTCAGCTAATAACGGATGTTTTTAATAAAAAGGTTAAAGTATCCGGGCATGGGGATGCATCTTCTGTGGGGGCAGCCATTTTAGGGATGAAAGCAATAGGGGTTATAAAAGACTGGAAAGAAGCAGAAAAACACATTCCTATCACAGCCACTTATACGCCAAAAAAGCGCCAGACAAAAATCTATCACAGAAACTTTGAGCTCTTTGCAAAGATGTACGATACACTGTGTCCCGCCATGCATGAGATTGCAACATGGCAAACCAGCGCTCAATAAAGAAGCAGTCATTTTAATTATTGCTCTGAAATCAAATCAATTTATACTATATTTGCTCTGGACTCGAATCAAATATGGAAGAATTAATTGATTTTCAGCATAACCTGCTATCCAGGGTGCCCCTCTCCTGGTCTCGCTATCTCTATGGAAAGTTAAAAACCAAAGAACGGTTATTAGGATTAAAAGGGTTACGAGGAGTTGGAAAAACCACCCTTCTCTTACAATACCTTTATAATTACCATGAAAAAGAAAGGGGACTATACGTGACCGCAGACCATCCCTGGTTTTATGAAAATACTTTGTTTGATCTGGCCGCGCAGTGGTACCGTTACAATGGGAAACTGTTGCTTATAGATGAGGTACATAAATACCCGAACTGGTCACGGGAGCTTAAACTTATTTATGATGGTCATCCGGACTTACGAGTCATCTTCACCAGTTCATCGGCTCTGGATCTATACAGGGGAGAATCAGACTTAAGCCGGAGACTGATTACCCAAACCTTAGCAGGACTGTCCTTTAGGGAATATTTATCTTTTTACCACCGGCTCAACTTTGAAAAAATAACCCTAACCGACCTGCTTTCAAACGCCAATGAAATCAGCACAGCATTGACCCATCAATTTAAACCCCTGCCTCTATTCAAAACCTACCTCAGGAATGGCTACTTCCCTTTTGCTAAAAACATAGAGACCGAAAGTATTGCTCCCCGGCTAATTAGAATCATCAATACCGTTTTGGAAAGTGACCTGGCCTATGTACAGGACTATAGCGCTTCCAATATTGCCAAAATAAAAAGGCTTCTTGGCGTCCTGGCCAAAGTAGTCCCTTTTGAACCCAACATTTCCAAAATTGCTTCTAAACTCCAATTAGGCAGGAATACGGTAAACAATTACCTACGCCACCTTCAGGACGCTCATATTTTAAGATTAATAAACAAGGATACCAGCGGCATCAGCGCCCTCCAAAAACCAGATAAGATATTCTTTGAGAATACAGCTTTCGCATACGCTTTCCAAAATCAACCCAATATCGGAAGTATTCGAGAAACCTTTTTTCTCAATCAACTCACCAATGCCGGCCACCGTATGAATCTCAGTACGGTAGGGGATTTTCTGGCAGATGAGCAATGGCTTTTTGAGATAGGGGGACGTAACAAAAACGAAAAACAGATTAAAGACAGAGAAAATGCCTTCCTGGCTCTGGACGATATAGAAACCGGGGTTGCAAATCGTATTCCACTCTGGTTGTTTGGGTTTCTGTACTGAAATAGCAACCCGGGGTTACTTAAAATCAAACGCCTGCATACAGTTTTTCTATTTCCTCCAACGGAACTTCTTTGGTTTCAAAAAGATAGCGCCAGACAAAAAATATCATGGCAATATTGACTACTCCATAGAAAAAGAAAGTCAGAGCAGGCCCCAGGCCAGACAACATGACCGGGAAGGTAAAAGACACGATAGAATTCATCACCCAATTGCCAAAAACGGCAAAAGAAGTGGCATGCCCCCTGATCCGGTTGGGAAATATTTC
>CAYRBD010000162.1:0-4581 GCA_964422465.1 uncultured Chitinophagaceae bacterium | reverse complement strand
GATTTTTGGTAATCCTTCACAGCCGAACGAAATCCGATATTGATGCTACGGTGCCCGAAGCCGAAGGGCACGCATGAGAAGGTGGTTTTTCGGCTACGCTCAACCACCGGGCTCAACCAGCGGTTTTTTGACTCATGGCAACGTTGTTACGCTACTTGTCAATTGCAAATTGCAAATTGCGAGCTGCCCTAACGTTTACCCTTTAGCGTGGCAGCCAGTTTCAATGCATTGTAGGCATTTACAATTCCACCTGATCTGCTGAGGCTGCCAAAGGCCACTTCTTTATTAGTACCGGGTTTGATAACTTGTAATGAATCTAATTGTGTTACAGAATGTACCAATACCCATTTCAATTGCTCAGCACTCAATTTGGGATAATATTCTAAAACCAGTGCAGCTACGCCTGCAACTACCGGTGAAGCCATGCTGGTACCGCTGAGGGCAGCATACTTATCTCCCGGAATGGTTGAATAGATATTGACGCCAGGGGCAAATAAATCGACTGTCTTTTTTCCATAATTCGAAAAAGATGCAGGAAGATGATTGCCCTCGTTTGTCGGATTGGAGGCGCCAACGGTAATGAAATTTTTTGCATCAATTGGTTTTTTAGACAAGAAAGAAAATAACCCCGTGCGTTTAAGTAAAGGTGTGGGGTAGCTGGCGGTAGAGTCGTTGTTGGAACCATCATTGCCTGCGGCATGTACCAATAGCACGTTATGTTTAGCTGCATACCTGACTGCCTCATCTACCCAGTTTTTATGGGGAGAATAGGCTTTTCCAAAACTCATGTTGATGATCTGGGCGCCGTTATCTACGGCGTAACGAATGGCCAGCGCCACATCTTTGTCTCGTTCATCACCATCCGGAACGGCTTTAACCGCCATAATCTTAACATCATTGGTTATGCCGTCCATGCCAATGCCGTTGTTCCGAATTGCGGCAATGATACCCGAAACGTGAGTAGCATGCATGGCAAAAGAGCCGAAAGTATCGTTGTTCCCGTAGTGGGTATCCTTTATGTTATTAGGGTCGTCGCCTACGATAGCTTCCCGGGATGCATTGGGATCCATATTTTCCTGATCCAGCTTGTTTTTCAGGCTTTCCAGATAGTCTTTTCCTTCGGAAATAAATTCTTCCAGAGACTGATGCGGACCGCTGTTTTCTAATACGCGGGAGGCAATGGCTTTTGCAGCAATAAGGGTATCATTTGTTGGTTCAAACTTTTCCAGATTTTCCATCCGAATAGTGTCTGTTCCCATTCCCCTGTGAAGTAATTTCTCTAAAATGAAAAAGCGATCCATCCCCTGGGATACGGTGGCATAATTTTGTTGGGTCTTATTGTCGTCTTTTTCCTTTGCTTTTTTGATCTTTAACCAATATTGATATGTGTCTTTATCCTTTTTTTTCACTTGTGAGGCATCAGCTACGGTGCCAAAGCGCTTTTTGAGTTTATAGTACTCCCTGTCCAGTTCGCTACTCTCCTTTACCACGCTGGTGTCCTTTCCATTGATCCTGCCGCCCAGGAAGTTCCATCCGCGCACATCATCCACATAACCGTTGTGGTCATCATCTTTATCGTTTCCGGGAAGTTCTCCTTTGTTGTTCCATATATGCCCTTTCAAATCTACATGGGCGGTATCCACCCCCGAATCTATTACTGCAACAATAACTTTGTGAGGCTGTCTGCCTTTTAAGAGTTCCTTGTAGGCTTTGGTTGCACTCACCCCATATATAGAATCTTCCTGCGGATCCATAAGTTGCCAGTCTTCAGGATATTGCTGATTGGTTTGTGCCAGAGAAAGGTGAGGACTACAGATAAAAAGGCTGCCTGCCAAAAGCAGCAAAAGGAATTTGAACTTGCTCATTTACTCGAAATTTGCTGCAAAATACACCATCTGTTTATCCCAGGCTGAAAAACGCTGTTAAATTTTGTTGAAAGGCCATTTTTTACGATAATTGGCGATAATTATAGATTCGTTAATTTAAGTAAGAATGCGAGAGCAGATAAACAGTCGGTTTCTGGAATTTATCCGGGAAAAACATTTGGTTCAGAAAGGAGATCGCCTCTTGTTAGCAGTTAGCGGAGGTTCGGATTCAATGGTACTGAGTGATTTATTTTATAGCGCAGGATTTGAACTGGGGATTGCGCATTGTAACTTTAAACTCCGGGGGGCGGATTCCGACAGGGATGAACTTTTTGTGAAAAAGTTTGCACTTGAAAAAGAGATTCCCTTTTATGTAAAAGTATTTGATACAAAAGGATATGCTGCAAAACGGCACATCTCCATAGAAGTAGCTGCACGAGAACTCAGGTATGCCTGGTTTGAAAAAATAAGAAAACAATTTGGGTACACTTCTATAGCTACGGCCCATCATCAAAATGATAATGTGGAAACGCTCCTGCTCAACTTTTTTAAAGGTACCGGTATTCGTGGACTCCATGGAATCCGTCCCCGGAACGGCAAAATAATACGGCCAATACTTTTTTTGTCCAAAACAGAGATTTGGAATTATATTGAACTGCATGATATTGCTTATGTAGAAGACGTTACCAATGTTTCCCGGGAATTTACCCGTAATTATTTAAGACATCAGATCATCCCCGAACTGGGAAAACGTTTTCCGAACTTTGTTCATACCATGAATGACAATATTCAGCGCTTTTCCGAAGCAGAAGCCCTTTACGATCAGGCATTGCAGGAACACAGGAAGCAACTGTTGAAGCAGGAGGGAGCAGAGGTTTATATCCCCATTTTAAAACTTAAAAAGAGTAGGCCGCTTTCGACTATTGCTTATGAAATTTTTAAAGACTATAATTTTAGTTTTGAGCAGTCTCAACAAATTATCCGGTTAATGAACAGTACGTCCGGGCGAGTGATTTATTCGGCTACTCATCGGCTTATAAGAGACAGAAAGTGGTTAATTATCAGTCCTCTTTCTTCGGGAGAAAACCGTTATTTTATTATTACAGAAAAAGATACAAAGATTACCGGGAAGGAAGTAAGTTTATTCTTTTCTAAAAAAAATGCAGATGGATTTAAGATTCCTACGGGGGCTTCTGTAGCCGCACTGGATATTGAGAAAATACATTTTCCATTGGTTCTTAGAAAATGGAAGCAGGGGGATTATTTTTACCCGCTGGGGATGCCAAAAAAGAAAAAATTAAGCCGTTTTTTTATTGACCAAAAATTATCGCTGTTAGAGAAAGAAAAAGTATGGGTATTGCTTTCGGGAGAAAGGGTTTTGTGGGTGGTGGGCATGCGAATTGATAACCGTTTTAAAATAACGGAAAACACCAGGCAGGTGTTGCTGATTACTTCTCATTTGAAATCTTAATGACCGGCCATTAATTGCTGAAGGAAATAAGACAGTACTCCGGGCCATGCAATGTAAGTAAAAATGAGCCCAAAAAGGGCGCCAAAGAGGTGAGCGCTATGGTTGATCCCTCCTTTTCCCCGCTTATCCAGGTAGGCAGAAATGATCAGGAATAAGATTCCGAAAATAAAAGCCGGTATTCCTATGGGGATAAATAGGATGTATAATTTGGCCCAGGGGGCAAATAAAATGCTTGAAAACAATACTGCAGAAACGGCGCCCGATGCGCCTAATGCCCGGTAATTATAGGTATCTTTATACTTTATAAAAGTAGGAATATCTGCAATGACCATTGAGAGGAGATAAAGCAAAAGGTAGAGCAACGAAGAAGTCCCCGGACCGAATAATTGTTTGAAGGCCTGCTCCACAAAACGGCCAAAATAATACAAGGTGATCATGTTGAAGATCAGGTGCATCCAGTCTGCATGGATAAACCCGGAGGTAATAAATCGATAATATTGTTTCCGTTCCTTAATAACTGCCGGCCAAAACAGCATCTTCTCCATTTCTCCCTGCTTGTAAAATGCAGATATAGAGAGCAAGGCCGTGATGATAATGATAATGATGGTAATACTCATAGTGCAAATAAAGGCTACAAATGTAGTTAAAGATGATGATATGGCTCGTGATGGAGGATCGTAAAAGCGCGATAAATCTGCTCAGCCATGATCAAACGCACGATCTGATGGGGGAAAGTGAGGGCAGAAAGGGATAACACTCCTTTTGCTTTTTTTAAGAGCAAATCCGCTGTACCATAAGCGCCGCCAATCAGAAAGACCAGTATTTTGGTGGAATTTAGTTGTTGTTGTTCGATGAGCTTAGCCAGTCCGGGAGAAGTAATTGTTTTCCCTTTCTCATCTAATACAAACAGCATGTGGTCGGGAGTGAGCATCTTGTAAACCAGGTCTGCTTCCTCTTTTTTAAGGATATCGGGACTCTTCTTTCCCTGGCTTTTCCCGGCAGAGAGAACCTTGCTGCTGAAAGTACAGTAGTGCTTTAGCCTGTCGGAATATAGGTTAACCCCCGCTTTAATATAGCTTTTACTTTCTTTTCCGAAGGTCCAGAGTTGTACTTTCATGGGAGATTTTACCTCAAAAATAAAATCGTTTTGCCAGATAAAAAAATCATGCTAAATTTGCGGTCTCTTTAAAAATGGCTCCGTGGCTCAACTGAATAGAGCACTTGACTACGGATCAAGAGGTTCCA
>CAYRBD010000161.1:0-4624 GCA_964422465.1 uncultured Chitinophagaceae bacterium | reverse complement strand
TTGGGTTATAATGTTCAAAGTCTAATGTTTGAGGACATAGTTAAAATAATTAAACTATTAAGGAATTAAGTTAGTTAAGGTTTTACGCTACATATTCATTGAATCATTAATGTTTTAAAGGGAAAATGCTTTCCCCTTCGTTATATCGGTTTTTTCAGACACCAATCGGCTATACAGAGCCAATTGCCCGAAAGGAATAGATTTCTCTTTTTTAGTGCAACCCCACCATTCCCTTTGTCCATTCAAATATTTTGGGAGAGTCATAGCCGATACCATCCTTAAAAACAATCTCTGTCTTTCTCATATTCCTAATGTTTTTTTCTACATCACCGTCAATCAAAACTAAGTCTGCTTTTTTACCCACGGCTATGCTGCCAATCTCATTGGCATTTCCCAAATATTCTGCTGCATTCAGGGAACATATTTTTATGGCCTGCGGCAAGGTAAAGCCAGCTCCCATTAATAAGCCGGGCATAATCCGATCGGCATAGCCGGGTATCACTCTTCCCGCTCCTGTGGGGTCAATACCGGCCATGAGCCTGCCGCCCATATCGACAAACTGCTTTTCCCAAAACAATTCTTTTTTATACCTGAGGATCATTGACGAGTCCCTTCCCTGAAAATATTTCCAGGTTTGGCGGACTTCTTTTCTTATAGGTGGCGTAACAGCACTGTCTGCCCCGCCGGGAAAAACTTCTCTCCCTGTGAAGGGAAGAAATACTGGAAGTGTAGAAGTAATGGTTACTTTCTTTTTAATTAAATAAGCCATCAGCGCTTTCATCTTAGGGCTGTGTTCATCTAATCTTAATAAGGACTGATACCGTCCTTTGTCATCGGCAGAATCTTCCTTTTTATGCGGATCAAAATCGGTGCATACCCAGAAGCCGTGCTCCAGGTTATCTATCCCCATAGCCGCAGCTTCGTGGTAAGTGATGGAAGATAAATGTCCGGTTACTTTTATTCCATGTCGGTGAGCAGCGTCAATGGCTGCTTTGGCTTCAGCGCGGGTCAGGTTTTCATACAACTTTACGGAAGTGCATCCCATATCAGCCCAATAGTTGACTTCCTGTGCAGCCTCTTTGGCATTTTTTATACGCAACATGCCTATGATTGCAATTCCTGGTCCTTCAATGTAAGGCGTGGTGATGTCCATATCGGGACCCAACATTTTTCCTTTAGAAATCTGACTGCGAAGATATAAATCAACTCCCGGGGTAAAGCTTCCTGTAGTACGTGAAGTAGTAACCCCGCCCGCAAGGTACAACATAGGGGAGCTGATGGGCATTTCTTCTGCAATATAGAATCCGGGAAAGTGAGTTTTAATATTTAACCCCGCTTGATAGCCGTAAAAAAGATGCTCATGCATCATCACCATACCGGGGATAATGGTTTTACCGGTACAGTCAAGGGTTTTTATTCCTTTTGGAATACGAATAGAATTTGTATTCCCAAAGTTGATAATTGTTCCGTTTTCGACCAAAATAGTTTGATGATGTTTTACAGGCCCGCCGGTACCGTCAATAACCTCAGCATTGGTTAAGGCAAAAGTGTTGGCTTTTACTTTTATAAACTGTTTTACAAAAGGTGAAAATGATTGTGCAAAACTATATGCTGTTATGAAACAACATAAGATGCTGATTAGAATTGTTTTTGTTTTCATGGTTGAAGGTTTAGAATTTATGATTTGATAAAATTTATAAACTATTAAGGAGTTAAGATTAGTTAAGGTGTTTCTTAATATCTCTTAACTTCTTAATGGTTAATCAGGGACCATTCGTCCGAAAACCTCCGGACCACTGAAAATGTTTTCTTTGGCTCTTCTATTTCGGGAAAATGACCGGAGTGTTTAAACATAACGAAAGTCGCTTGCGGGCAATATTTTTTATAAAGCACCGAAAACTTGGGTACGGATACACGATCGTACCGGCCTGCCAATATCAATACAGGCATCTTTAGGTATTTCAGGCTTTTAGTTACATCAAATTTTGCTGCATCATTACCTATTTTAAAGTCCCCGTCGGGTCCTACAATCTGATAGTATAATTTCCAATTAAAGGAGTTTGGATAGCTATCCAAATCAATAGAACGGAAATAGTTCGTTAAATTATCAGGATTGTAAGCCTTCAGAAATCCTGTTAGTGCCTTGCTGTAAAGATTGTAACAGATACTGTCGCTTGACCGGAATCCCTCCGCTCTCAGTTTCGTGAGTTTGTGCCATATTGCCGGAAAGATTTCGGAAATTTCATAATTGGCATTATCATCAGCTTCCTGCCACATTTTCGCACTGTAAATCCCATCGGCAATGATCAAGTGCTTCACATGACTCCCATATTTTATGGCATAGAGCTGAGCTACAACGCTGCCGTAAGAATGCCCCAGTACATTTATTTTGCCAAACCCCAATGCTTTTCGCAACCCTTCAACATCGCTCACATCACGTGCTATACTGTATTCCTTCACATTCTTTGCTGTGTCCGATTTTCCGCGTCCGAAACCGTCTATAAACACCAGCAAAGCAGTATCTTTCAAGGGATCGAAGGAATGCATATAAGCATGGGCATCGCCCGGCCCGCCTGCAATCAGAAAAAGTGGTGTGCCATGACCTTCTTCTTCAATCCACAGATGAGCGCCATTCACAAGGACATATCTTCCCGGTGGATGATGGAAGAAAGATATATGTTTTTGTGCTATAGCCCTATAATAACCTGCAAGCAACAGCAGGCCGGCGAGGAGAATTGTTTTTGGTTTCATGATGATAAAATTTTCGATTTGAAATTTATTTTTACTGTTGTCTTTACTTAATGCGTACTTTCAATAAACTTCGCCACATTATCATGTAACTTTTTTAAAGCCGGAATATGTAAATACACCATGTGGCCGGAATAATAATATGCATAAGAAATATTTTTTTGCAGTGATTTGGACATAGGTAATTGATGCATTTCATAAAGGCCATCGCAGTAAGGTGTTACCAAATCAAAATAGCCCATGTTCAGCATCACTTTTAGCTTAGGGTTATAGGTCATGGCTGATGCCAGGTCTGATAATACATTTGTAAAAAGCTTGGGGCCTTTGCCCATATATTTTGCACGGAAATCCCACTGCTGACTGACTCCACCCCCAAAGGGATGATATGTCAACCCTTTCCCAAATTTTAAATTCTTACGCAGGCAATTATTAAAGTTGCTTATAAATGCGGAGGAAATAGTAGAAAGAGTGGGGTTAAATATTGGATATTCGCTCAGTGGATCCAATTCAGGCCCGGTAAACCGGGCATCATGCGCACCGAGAATTCTGCCCTCATTCGTCAAAAGGTTTTTTCTAAACCTATCCAGGCCAATCCGTAAGTTAGCTTTATGAATATATTCTATCGGTAATCCGGTATAATTATGTAGCTTTTCTGCAATTTGATTAAATGTTGCTGTATCCAGTAAAGAACCTTTTAGTAATGCAAGAATATAATCATTCAGTGCAAAATGCTTTACTTCTTTCAAAAAATACTTTAGGCTATCCTTCCTGTCAGGGATTTTATGAAAATACCAGGCAGTTGCAGCTTCGGAAGGTAGAGCTAAAGCATAAGACAGATTATCCCCGGGATGAAGAACGCCTCCCTCCCCCAGCCGATAAGTCAGAGCTTGAGAAAGCATAATTACTCCATTTAAATCTATTCCATCTTCTGTTTCCAAAATGTTGGAAACAACTGCAGAACGAAGCGTCCCATAGCTTTCACCAAATAAATACTTAGGAGAATCCCAACGGTTGTAAGTAGAGAGAAAGTTAGTAATAAATTGCGTAAAAGCCTGTGCATCTCCATCAATGCTATAGAAAACTTTTGGATCACCATTTCCACCTTTTTTTTTGGTAATAATCCGACTGAATCCCGTGCCGGGCGCATCAATAAACACCAGGTCGCTGGCATCCAGCAGGCTGTAATCATTATTCACCATTTTATACGGAGGTAGGAAGCGACTCGTCTCTTTCAACATGACCCGGCGTGGCCCCCAAGCCCCTATATGCAGCCATAGGCTTGAACTGCCCGGCCCTCCATTATAAATAAAAGTTACCGGACGCTGAGATTCATCCGAAATATCATCTTTAAAATAAGCCACATAAAATATGCTGCAAGTGGGCTTGTTGTCTTTGTTTTTCAAAATGAGGGTACCTGCTACGGCTTTGTAATTGATTTTGTTGCCTTCTACAGTTACCGAGCCTTTCGTAACGGACTTTTGTGGTTTTAGGAGAGACAGGGCTGCACTGTCCTTCTTAGGATGAGTTTTTGTGTTTCCATTTTTCGATTGCGCCATTATGGCGGAGCTTGTTGCCAATAATAGCAGGCCGGTGAGGAGAATTGATTTTGCTTTCATGATGATAAAATTTTTAATTTGAAATTTGGTATTTATGATTGGGTTAAAAGTTTAAGGTCTAAGGTTTCAAGTTCCTGGTTCGATGTTTCAAGCAAGTTGATCTAAATAAAACATGAAGAAATTAAGATTAGTTAAGGATTTTTCTTATTGGTTAAATAATAATTATTCGTCCAAAAACTTCCGGATCACTGAAAATGTTTTCTTCGGCTCTTCTATTTCGGGAAAATGACCGGAGTGTTTAAACATAACGAAAGTCGCTT
>CAYRBD010000160.1:0-4791 GCA_964422465.1 uncultured Chitinophagaceae bacterium | reverse complement strand
AGTATGCTTTTCCATAGAGGTATGATTGTAATGGAAGATGGTTCTATACAAGGGGTTATGTATGGTCACATGGCCGGGGATAAAAAGTATCGTGTGGTTTGGGTTAAATCAATAGATAATTGCAAAACATGGGAAATAGTTTCGACAATAGCTTCTGGTATCCCTGAATATGACGGCAAAGAATATAAAAAAGTGGAAGGGTATTGTGAACCAAATGTTATTCGGGTACAGGATGGTTCTCTCCTCTGTGTAATGCGGATTGGTAGTTACAATCCCTTGTTTCAGTCCCGTTCCACAGACAACGGTTTAACATGGAGCAGACCTGTTATACTGCCGGGGCTTCCAGATTCTATTTCTGAGAGTGTTGATCCCAATTTATTGTTGATGGAGGATGGTACCTTAGCGCTTTCTTATGGCCGACCGGGAGACAAAATAGCTTTTTCCACCGATGGCAGCGGTTACAATTGGGATGTTTACCTGAATACTTATGAAGGGGTAACAACAGGATATACCGGAATAGTAGAAATTACACCGGGGAAGCTACTTTTTATTGCTGATCAGGGAGCGAATTGGCACAAGGGAGATAATGAAAAAGTAATATGGGGCAGATTTATTCATATTGTCCACAAGGAAGAAATAAAGGAATAGAAAGTTTTACATGACATAACGGGAAGGAATATGAAGTTTTAAAATGTTAATAGGGGGTATTCACCAGAATGATAAAAATGAAAGTGTGTGGGGTTTTGTTATGCCGTATTGCAGAAGCAAATATACGGGTGGGTAGCATTCCCGGGGTCAAAGAGTTAAAGAACTTTGTAATTTATAAGAATTCCATGTTCTATTCTTCCTTTCCTTCAGTAATCAGAAAACCTGATGGCGAATTGAATGGTTGCATTTAGAAGGGCTTCTAATAGGCAGATTTTCAGGAATTCGAAATACAGTCATACAAATGACAACAGCTATTTAGTTTCTGCAAGATCAACAGATGAGGAAAATGCAGGAAAGGTTGCCATTCTATACTCTTTTAAACTCAATAAAGGATAATCATTATTGTCACAAAAATGATTATCGTAAATTTAGGTTATATTTGAGAGCATAGATAATTTTAATGCATTGATTTTTTTTCAAATAATGAGGAAGAGGCTGTTTTATATTCTATGTATTTTTTTATTTTATTGCCCTTTTTTAGGGAATGGAAATCCTTTAGGTCCGGGTGATTCGATCGTGGTTTCTAAGATATGGGATCAGGCACCTTATAATTCTTTTACCTCTTTAATAAGGTTTAAGGATGCATTCTACTGTTCCTTCCGGGAAGGAATAAGTCATGTTAGCAAACATAATGAGGGAAAAGTAAGAATTCTTAGATCAGAAGATGGCAGTCATTGGGAAAATGTGACTTCCTTGCAAATAGACGGGCTTGATCTTCGCGATCCCAAATTATCTGTAACCCCGGAGCATCGTATTATGGTCATCATGGCAGGCGCTGTCTTTGATAAGAGTATTAAAGCACAGAAGTTGTTCCCATTAGTTTCCTTTTCAGATTCGAATGGGAGAAATTTTTCAACTCCTGAACAGGCTATCCTAGATACTTCCATATCTCCTTCTTTGGACTGGATATGGCGGATAACCTGGCATAAAGGGGCAGGCTATGGGATTGATTATCAAATGCGATATACACAAGAGGGAAGAGAATCAACTATTTTCTTAATGAAGACGACAGATGGAGTTCATTTCAGCAATATGGCCAGACTGGCGGTAAAGCCTTTTGCCAATGAGTCAACCATAAGGTTTGATAATCAGGATAAGATGTATGTTCTAATCCGTAAAGATGCCGGTGATAAGATGGGGGTATTGGCCAAAAGTAAGCCTCCGTACACAGACTGGAGCTATACAAAATTGGATTACAGGCTGGGAGGTCCGGATTTCTTGTTTTTAGGTAAGCAAAAGCTTGTAATCGGAACCCGCGAGTATGGCAATAAAACAGCTACAGTCATTTTGGTTACAGATCTGAATGGAAAGATACTGAAGACCATTAAATTGCCAAGTGGAGGAGACACCAGTTATCCCGGCATGGTTATTTATAAAAAGAAGCTATGGGTTTCTTATTATTCGAGTCATGAAGGGAAAGCAAGTATTTACCTGGCCAGAATACCGTTAAGCAAGCTGGATTGATCCTTTGAAGCAAAGCATATTTAGCGGCCAGAGAATTGTTATGAAATAGTAGTTATCTTAGCCATAATTGGGGAATACTGCAGACAGGAACAACATGCGATTTGACTAAAAATTTATTGATGAGACGATCGGGACTACTATTATTCTTTATCATTTGTTTTTTGATTGCAGGCTTTTTACCCGGCTGTGCATCGAATAGCAGCCATCAACCGGTTTCTGATTCACTACGTGACAGTATTGTTCATATACTGGAAAATAACCTGAGAGCCCAATCCCAATGGGCAAAGGTACACGCCGCAGAGTATTTGATAGCTTTAGGTCACCGGCAAGACGTAAAGACTGTTTTTTTAAAAGAGCAGGAAAAGCATGGTACAGAATCTCCTTACCGGATTGGTATATGGCGCGTGCTGGCTGAGGCTGCCGGTAGTAATACGGAGAAAAACGTATGGATTAGCCGTATATTAAAGGTTTATGGTGATACGAGCGCTTTAGACCGGGTACATGCTGCCGAAACTTTAGCCAAACTTCACATTTCCCCTGTCAGGGAATACCCAAAGGAAACAAGTAGAATACTGAGAGGAGGAGATAACCCTTTGTCGATATATACGCGCTGGGCCGTTGTTTCGTCCATGGATGCGGATACAACAAGTGACTTATCCGGCTATTTTATGGATGTCATTCTGAATAGTACGGATGAGGATATGAAAAGTCTGGCAGCTTATGCTGTGAGGCACCTTGACCAACTGGATAATGCAGCGTGGAGCAAGTTAGCGGTGCAGGCTTTGGCAGAGTCTGAAGGATCTAAAGCCCGTATTTATTTAACCAGTGCGGCTTTTGTGACAGTACCTGATGATTCTTTAAAATCATGGACCTATTCAATTATCAGAAAACAGCTTTTAAGCTATAAAAATTCTCCAAATGAAAGTGAAGTTGTAGAGATGATAGCTGCTTTGGCAGAAGGTGGAGATGTAACAGATTTATTTGTGCTAACCCCTTTACTGGCAGAAAAGTATTTAGATAGTCAAACAATTGGAGAGCCGCTTGTAACGCCTGACATAATGGATGGTGCAGGATATGCTATTTTGCGAATTGATAGAAGGATAGAACGGACTTTAACTTCTATTGACTGGTTAGTTGTAACCGTTTACCTGTTGGGCATGCTTGGTATTGGTTTTTATTACTACCGCAGGAATAAAAACCAAAATGACTTTTTTCTGGGTGGAGGTAAAATGAATGCAATAGCTGTCGGGCTTTCATTATTTGCAACTTTTACGAGTGCCGTTAGTTATATGGCTTATCCGGGTGAGATGATCAAGCACGGACCGGTTATTTTTATTGGTATGATTGCATTCCCAATTGCCTATTATCTGGTAGGATGGTTTATTATACCACGACTGAGAAAGTTTAAGGTAACAAGTGCTTACGAAATATTAGAAATAGAGTTGGACAGGAATGTCAGAATGCTGGCAACCATCTTTTTCCTCGTACTGCGGTTGTTATGGATGGCCACGATAATCTATATTACTGTACATATTGTTGTTCTGTCAGTGTTTAAGATAGACCCTGTTTACGCTTTACCCATTAGTTTGGCCCTGATGGTAATAACTATTGTCTATACGGCCGTTGGTGGATTGAAAGCAGTCGTACTTACTGATGCTATTCAGGCTGTTATTCTTCTTGGAGGAGCTTTGGTGGCTATATTGGTTGTATGCTTTCATTTTGGTTCCTTCACTTCATGGCTGCCTCATAAATGGTTGCCGCAGTGGGGAGAAGTTAACTGGAGTATTGATGCGCGTGACAGGTCTTCTATCGGCGCAGCTATTTTAATGACCTTAGTCTGGTATGTAGCCTCAGCGGGGGCGGATCAGATGTCGGTTCAGCGTTTTTTGGCCACGAAGGATGTACCTGCAGCCAGAAAGACTTTTGGCGTTTCTTTATTAGCTTCTTTTATAGGTTTGTTTTTGTTGGGATTAGTCGGTCTTGCTTTGATAGCCTACTTTAAAGATAACCCACAGTTTTTAAATTCTGGTAACATGTACGCTCATGCAGATAAATTGTTTCCCAGGTTTATGGTTATTGGTTTGCCGCCTGGTGTTTCAGGTTTGTTGATTGCAGGTGTGCTTGCTGCGGCTATGTCCAGCCTCTCATCCGGACTCAATTCTTGTGCATCCGTGGTAATGGAAGATATTATTAAACGGTTTAATCCTAAAAAAGCAGAATCTGCTACTGACTTAAGGCAGGTACATATCTTATCCATATTGATAGGTGTGGTAACTTTGGCCTTAAGTATGTTAATTCCCTATGTCAGTGGCAACTTGTATGATTTGGCACTTAAAGTGGTGAATCTACTGGTGTCCCCTTTGTTTGTGTTGTTCTTTATGGCGCTTTTTGTTCCATTTTCCACGGCCAGAGGAACCTTTTTCGGCGGTATTGTCAGCGTGATAACTGCCGTAGCTATAGCCTTTTTTGGATTATTAGGTATTGATGTGTTCTTTATTACCATCGCCTCTTTAATTGTTGGGATTATCGCCGGAATTATTGGTAGTTTTATTGATTATAAAATAATTGGTAACAAAGCTATTGCTGCAAAAAAATAATAAAGGGTGAAATATTCTAAAA
>CAYRBD010000159.1:0-4901 GCA_964422465.1 uncultured Chitinophagaceae bacterium | reverse complement strand
GACAAAGCCTGGAAGAAATAGTAGTTGTGGGATATGGAACCCAGAAAGCCAAGGACGTAAGTTCGGCTATCACCAGTATTTCCAACCAGCAATTTAATAAAGGGATTGTGACCAATCCGGTAGAGCAAATTCAGGGGAAAGTCGCGGGCCTCGTCATTACTAACCCGGGAGGCGATCCCAATTCGGATGTTACCATCCGATTGAGGGGGCAGGTATCTTTAACAGGAGGCCAGGCGCCGCTGGTGGTATTAAATGGCGTACCCTTGGATGACCCCAATCAGATTGCCAATATCCCACCGGGAGATATTGCTTCTTATGATGTACTTAAAGATGCTTCAGCAACAGCTATATATGGAGCCAGAGGGGCTAACGGCGTCATTATCATTAATACGAAGAAAGGAAAACAAGGCGCTGCCCAGGTGACTTATTCCGGTTATATAGGAATTGATCGTATAGCCAAGAGCTATGATCTATTGAATGCACAGGAGTGGAAAGAAGCCTCCAAGGCAGCAGGTGTTGATGAGGAAACCATTTCCAACCTGGATAAAGGGGCAAATACAGACTGGACCAAAGCGCTCACACGTACGGCTTTCACGAATAACCATAATCTTAGTGTTTCGGGTGGAACAGAAAATTTTACTTATTATGGTTCCATTAATTATCTTAATCAGGAAGGGATTGTGGTCAATACGGGTAAAAACGAAGTAGGCCTCAATTTTAATGCGGAACAAAAGGCTTTTAATGATAAACTGGATATTCAGTTGGGAATCATGGATACCCGTACCAAAAGAGACTCAACAGATTACCGGGATTTCACATTCCTCACAAACTCTCCTCCGGTATATCCTGTCCGAAATCCGGATGGTACTTTTTTTGCTTATAGTGATTTTGAACAGGCCAATCCGGTTATGCATCAGGAAGAAGAACTCAACACCGGCAAGCAACATCTTACGATTTTGCATGGGACGATCAACTATGACTTAACGCCGGATTTGAAAATAGGCGCTACCGGTTCCTTGTCTTATTTCAACAACCAGTCTTCTTACTTTGAACCTGCTTTTCCGGTAGAAGGCAATTTTAGTAATGCCCGGAAATACAACGAGAATCGCAATTCTAAGAAAGGAGATATCCACATAAATTACAACCATGATTGGGGTAAACATAGTTTTACCGCAACTGTAGTTCACGAATATAACGATTTTACATTTGATTATTTTTCTGCTTCCGGACAGGAATATATGGTGGAACAAAATCAGGATAACGCACTCGGAAACGGGAATCCTCAATTCAACAAGATTAACTCTTACAAAGAAGAATATGAGTTGGCTTCTTTCTTGGGCCGTATCACTTATAATTACAATAGCAAATATTATCTGGTTGCGAGCTATCGTCGAGATGGTTCTTCAAAGTTCGGTAAAAATAACAGATGGGGAAACTTTCCCGCTATTTCCGGAGCCTGGCGCATCAGTGGCGAAAATTTTATGCAAAATGTGCCTTGGCTGAATGATCTGAAAATAAAGGCCGGCTATGGAGTAACCGGTAATCAGGATGCTATTGATCCGTATCGCAGCCAACAACTGTTTGGCAGTTTAGGACGCTATTATGATGCTGCCAATTCAAGATATCCTTTGGCTTACGGGCCGGTACAAAATGCCAACCCTGATTTGAAATGGGAAGAGGTGCATGGCATAAATGTGGGGCTGGACTTTTCTTTATTTAAAGACCGCCTGAGCGGAAGCATTAACTGGTTTCATAACAAAACGGAGAACCTGCTTTACAACTATCGCGTACCGGTGCCACCCTTTTACGTAAATACCATTCTGGCCAATGTAGGGGATATGTTGAACAAAGGATTAGAGGTGCAATTGAATGCAGATATCGTCAGGGGTAAGGATTTTGGCTGGGCGTTAAATGGTCAGATAACCTTTATAAATACGAAAGTAACCAGTCTGTCAGGCTCTTATGCAGGCTTCAAGGTTTCCACTAACAACATTCCCGGGGGGGTAGCAGAAGGTCGCGGCCTGACGGATAACCCTATAACTTATCTGATCGTTGGTCGTTCTCCTTTTACCTTTTTCCTTCCTCACTACGAGGGCGTAGATGCCGATGGCAACCAGTTATTTTCTGATGGGAAAGGTGGGCAGGTTACACAACGAGACTTAAAGTCGGGGATGTTCCATTATATAGATCCTACTCGTAAGTTTGATTATGGTATTAATAATACCTTTCATTATAAAAACTGGGGTTTAAACTTTTTTCTGAGAGGGGTGTCCGGGCAGAAGATTTTTGACAACAGCCATTTAGTGCTGGATAATGTCAATCGGCTCCCGGGTAATAATGTGACGAAAGCAGCCCTTACAAACGGGATCAAAGATGCCCCCGTTTCTTCTGATCTGTGGTTGGAAAATGCCTCTTATCTGCGGCTGGATAATTTCACTCTTTCTTACAATTTTACACATATTGATTTCTTAAAATCTCTACAGGTTTATATAGCAGGGAATAATCTTTTTGTCATTACTCCCTACAAAGGTCTGGACCCGGAGATTAGGATAGCAGATACGCAGGAAGCATATATTGATGCAACAAAAGCAGATGACGGGTTTTATCCTAAATCACGTTCTTACTCTTTTGGTGTTCATATCACCTTTTAACCGAATGTACATTAATTAACAGATAATTTTTATAATATGAAATATCTAAGTTTTAATAAAAAGATACCCGTTTTATTGCTTTTTTCTGCGCTATTGTTGGGAATAAATTCCTGTACTGATCTGGATCAGAAAATATACAGCGTAGTGCCTGAAGGGGACTTCTGGCAAACCCCGGAGCAAATTCAATCCGGCGTAGCGCCCGGTTATCAGGCGCTGACTGCCCTGCCTACGGGAAATGTTTTTAACCTGCAGGAAACGACATCCGATGAACAAATCATTCCAACCAGGGGCAGCGATTGGTACGATGGTGGCAAATGGCAAGCCCTTTATCTTCATACCTGGACCTCCGCTGACAACATTTTTAATGATTCATGGAATGACTTGTATAATGGTATAGGCAGAATCAACTTTGCTCTCAATTCACTGGAAAATCTTAGCAGCAAACCGGATAATGTTGATAATACCATTGCCGAACTAAATGTATTAAGAGCTTATTATTACTATCTGGCTATGGACTTGTTTGGCAATGTACCGCTTGTGACAGATTTCAATACGGATCCCAGTACGGTAACCAACAGCACGAGGCAGGAGGTTTTTGATTTCATCGAAAAAACCCTGAAGGATAATATTCACCTGCTGACCAGCAAAAAAGATGAAACAACTTACGGCCGGGTAAATAAATGGGTTGGGTTTTCTATTTTAGCTAAACTCTATCTTAATGCCCAGGTTTATACGGGGCAGGCGCGTTGGCAGGATTGCATCGATGCCTGCGATTCCATCATCAATTCAGGAGCTTACAGCCTCTCACCAAATTATTTTGACAACTTCTCTGTCAATAATGAAGGCTCGGTTGAAAATATTTTTGTAGTCCCTTTTGATAAAGTAAATATCACAGGCAACAGCTGGGAAAATTTCACCCTGCATTATCAAAATCAGATCAATTTCAGGATGTCGGGCTCCCCTTATAATGGCTGGTGTGCCCCTACAGCTTTTTACAACCTGTTTGACACTTCTTCGATCTATACCCAAAAAGGCGGGAATGTCTATCGTACTTATAAGGATCAACGGGCCGGGGAATGGCTTGTAGGACAACAATTTAGTTTACCGTATGTATTTCCGCCGGATAACGAGGTCCTATATAAAGCTGCCGACCCCTCTCTGAAGCTAACAGATCTGGGTACCGGGTTAGATTTAGTTCTCAACCCGAACTTCAATACCATCGCCAGTTCCTCAGGAGAATTTCGCCTTGCAGGCGCCCGGAATATCAAATATTTCCCGGAAGCCGGGACCTCCACTAACCAAAGCAATGACATGGTGTTGTTCAGGTATGCTGATATCCTGCTCATGAAGGCCGAATGTGAAGTGCGTCTTAATAAGAATACGGCAGATGCGTTACAACTGGTAAATCAAATCAGAGAACGAGCCTATAGCGGAGATATGAGCCATGATTGGACCTTAGGGGATCTGACATTGGATCATATTTTGGATGAGCGTGGAAGAGAACTGGCCTGGGAAATGTGGAGAAGGCAGGACCTGATCCGCTACGAAGTAGCCTCTGGGAAGCCTTATTTTTCCGCTGCCCGGAACCCGGATAAAAAACAAGACCCCGCCGATGGGCACCTGCTTATCTTCCCCATACCGGATCAACAAATGATCACCAATAACAACTTAAAACAAAATCCGGGCTATTGACAAAGAAAAATTCATTCAAAATGAAATTAAATAAGGGAAGTAAGGCCGGTTGGCTGGTTGTTATTGCATGCCTGTTTTTTAATATTGCATGGTCGCAACAAGAAAATACCTTGACGCCCAAAGAAAAAAGGGAGGGTTGGCAGTTGCTCTTTAATGGGAAAAACCTGGAGGGCTGGCATTCCTACCTCAAAGATAAACCAACCAAAAATTGGTCGGTAAAGAATGGGGCTATTGAAGTAAATGCTACCCATAATGGGTTTGAGTCTGACCTGGTGACCAACAAAACCTATGAGAATTTTGATCTTAAGCTGGAATGGAAGATGAATCCCTGTTCCAATAGCGGGGTGATGTTTTATGTGAAGGAGGATTCCAGTTATAGAGACACTTACATGACCGGGCCGGAGATGCAGATTACCGATTTATCTTGTCTTTATACTTCTGACCATCATACCATAAGCGACAGTCGGATTCATCTTCATCGTGCAGGAGCGCTTTATGATTTAGCGCCCTCCGATACGGAATGGGTAAAGCCGGCACCGGCCTGGAACCAATATGAGA
>CAYRBD010000158.1:0-4963 GCA_964422465.1 uncultured Chitinophagaceae bacterium | reverse complement strand
AAAGAAAAATAATATAACAATATTTATTATTTAAACTTTAATTAGATGCAAAATAGAATGAAGGTGGGATTTGTGGGTTTTGGTGAAGTCAATTCTCCAAAGCAATTAATTGAGAGTAAATGTCAGACTGCTTTGAAAGAAGTGGAATCTTTGGGAATTTTAGTGGTAAAAACAGATATAGTTACTGATGATCCCGATAGGGTAGATGTCAGACGCGCTTTAGCCGATTTGAAGAAAGAACCTTTTGATACCTTAATTCTATGCTTAGCAGGATGGATTCCTTCACATTCTGTAATCGCCATTACCGAGGAATTTAAAAGCAAACCGATGGTATTATGGGGGTTAGCAGGAGACGTAAAAAATGGGCGTATCGTGACGGCCGCTGGACAAGCGGGTACAACCGCTTTACGGAAAGTATTTGAAGACCTGGGATATCGGCATACATATATATATAACATAATAGGGAAACCCTCTCCATTAGCCAAAATAAAAAGTTTTGTATCTGCTGCAACTGCTTCAAAAGCCCTTGAACATGCTAAAATAGGGATGATGGGGTTCAGAGACATGAATCTATATAATACGCTATATGAGGGACTCTCTTTAAAAGCTTCTCTTGGAGTGGAAGTAGCTTTTTTCGAGATGCTTGAAATGACTCAGCTAAGTGAAAATATAGAGGAAGAAGAAGTCCGGAAAGTTCTGCGAAAAATAAAAAAGGAATGGGAGTTTATTAAGCCTATTGATGAGGGATTTTTGAAAAAGGGGATTACTTATTATTTGGCGATCAAAAAAATAGCAGAAGAAAAGCATTATGACGCTATATCTCTGAAAGATGTAGATGGCATGAAAAAGATTTTAAATTTCCCACCTGCTCTTGTATTTATGTTACTTGCTGATGAAATGGAATTATGTACCATTCCGGAAAATGACGCGATGGGAGCCGTAACACAGTTAATTGTTAAAAACATTACCGGTCAGTGTGCAGCCTATTTTGAATTTTACGAATTTTTGACACATAGTGTCCTCGTAGGAGTACCAGATTATGTACCCGCAGAAGTGGTTAATGGAAAAGTACGAGTTACACAGGCTGCTTTTGGAGGGATCAGTGGGGGGGTATTGAATGTTTCAGAAGTGAAATCCGGAAAACTTACAATGGTTCGGTTATCAAATACAGGTAGCCAATATACCATGCATATCTGCACAGGCAAAGGGGAGTTGCGTGCCTGGGAAGAAGCCGGATGGGATCAACCTGCTCCTCAATTGCCCAGCCTTGAGATTTTTCTTGACTCACCCGTAGAAGAATTTTCTCAAAAGGTATCAGGGCAACATTATATTATAGCCTATGGAGATTGTGTGCAGGAGTTGACAGATTTCTGTTACTTGAATCATATTAAAATAGCATAGGACATAATGAAAAAATATGATGTTGTGGTATCAGGTTATATCTGTGTGGACTTAGTCCCCGATTTTAAGAAGAACGAATCTATAAAGGATGTTTTTGAAATCTTAAAACCAGGAAGACTAATAGAAATAGACGGACTTCAGGCAACTTTGGGAGGGGTGGTAGCAAATACAGGAATTGCGATGAAACAATTTTCAAAAAATGTATTTTTTAATGCCAGAATCGGAAACGATTTTATTGGAGAAATAGCCAGAAAATGGATAGAAGAAAAAAATCTAACTGGTAATATAAAGCCCGTAGGAAGTGCCGGTACAGCATTTGGATTGGTGATATCTCCGCCGGGAGTTGATCGTATCTTTCTTGAATATCCGGGTTGCAGTGAATTTTTTGACAACAGTTGTATTGATTTTGAAGCTATAGCCCAGAGTAAACTGTTCCACTTTGGATATCCTCCCTTATTAAAGCAATTTTATCTTAATAAAGGAGCCCAGCTAATTGATCTGTTTTCCAAAGTTCAACGCATGGGAGTAGTTACCTCCATGGATTTTAGTTTGTCTGATGAAAATAGTGAGTCTGATAAAGTCAACTGGCCGGATATATTGGAACAGGTATTACCCTTAACCGACATTTTTGTACCCAGTCTGGAAGAAGCTTTACAAATTGTTATGCCTTCCCTTTATGCCAAACTACAATCTGAGGCAAATAATAAGGAAATTATTGACCTTATCTCTATGGAAACCATTCAGGCCATTGGCAAACGATTGATAGAGGGAGGAGTGAAGATTGCTTTAATTAAAGCGGGACACCGGGGCGCTTATTTATGGACCGGGAATGTTACCTCCATGAATAAGAAACCTGGAATTAACCTGGCTGAAAAAGATTGGAACTTTCAGGAGCTTTGGTGCAACTCTTACCCGGTTGATTATGCTAAAGTAAAAAATGCCTCCGGAGCAGGGGATACAGCAGCAGCAGCTTTCCTTTCTGCAATCTTAAATGGAGAATCCCCTGAATCCTCACTAAAATATGCTGCATTTGCAGGAAGAAATAATTTATATTGCTTTGATATTTATAATGAAATGTGCGGATGGAAAGAGATGAAACAGGGCATAAAGCATGAAGCCAATCCTGTAATTAATTTAAAACAATTGAAATATGAATAGTCTATCAAAGGATTGGTGGAAAAAAAGTGCCGGGAATATCCCTGAAATAAGGACTGAACTACCAGGTCCTAAATCACAGGAAATGCATTCGAATACAGCCAGGTACATGAAAGGACTTAGTTCCCAGGTGAAATTATTTCCTGTTTGTTTTGAGGAAGGCTGTGGGATAACTCTGACAGATGTTGATGGGAACAAATATCTGGACTTTTCATCCGGAATTTATGTGGCATCATTAGGGCATTGCCATCCTAAGGTTTCAGAAGCAGTTTCTTATTGGGCCAAAAAATTGATGAATGCCCATGACTTTACCACCCCTGTTAAAGAAAAACTAATGGAAAAGTTGGCTTCGGTTCTACCCGGTAAGTTGAATGCCATCCAGTTGTATTCCGATGGAGCTACCGCAGTAGAAGCTGCAATCAGGGCTGCCAGAGCGATTACTAATAAGCATGAATTTATATCAGCTTATCGGGATTTTCATGGTAAAACGATGGCTGCAGTAAGTTGTGCCAGAATGCATCGAGGCGAAACATTGAGTTATGGACCCACGCGGGCTCCGGGATTTTACATGGTTCCACGTCCGGATCCTTACCGCCCGCTTTGGACTAAAACAGATGGCGTCATTGATACGGATGCTTATATCCGGTTCTATGAACAATTTCTAACAGAAGGTACTGTAGGAGATGTGGCTGCTTTTGTACTGGAGCCTGTACAGGGATGGGCAGGAAGTATTTTTCCACCGGATGATTTCTACCCTAAATTGAAAACACTTTGTAAAAAATATAAAATTCTTCTTTATGATGATGAGGTATTGGCCGGTATGGGGAGAACCGGAGAATGGCTTACCCTAAATCATTGGGAGGTACTTCCTGATATTGTAACCCTTGGTAAATCCTTTGGAAACGGATTTCCTGTTACCGCTATGGTCGTTAGCGAGGAAAATGGGGATGCACTGGAAAAAATTTCAGCTTCATCAAGTTATGGTGGAAATCCAATGGCTTGTGCAGCAGCGTTAGCATCAATAGAAGCGATTGAGGAAGAAAATATTCTCCAGAATGTGCGCGAAGTAGGCAGTCTATTCATGAAACGCATGAAAAGGATGAAAGAAGAACATCAGATTATAGGAGATGTAAAAGGGAAAGGATTTTTGCTGGGAATTGAATTGGTAAAAGATAAAAAAACGAAAGAACCTTTTGAGGAAGCAGGTAAATTGGTTTATCAAAAAGCTTTCCGCAGGGGATTGGCCTGGATACCTGCAGGACATATTTTACGTATGTCTCCTCCTTTAATTATGGATGAAAAATATGCAATGATGGGAATGGATATTATTGAAGCGGCTATTACAGAAGTGGAAAAGGAGTTTGGATACAAATGAATCAATGTCGCTTAGATACAAATTTTGCACGCCAAGACGCTAAGGCGTAAAGATAAAATGTTAAATAATGGACGAAAAACAAAAACAAGTTTTATACATAGGTTGGGCTGATGCAGATATTACACCTGAAGGACCGGCTTCCCTTTCTGGCCAATATTATGAAAGGATTTCTCAATACGTACAAAGCCCTTTGCAGGTAACCGCATGTGCGATGGAATCAATAAGTGAGGAGGGGGTACACGATCAGGCTATAATGATTTCCATGGATTTGCTCTATCCACAGACTGCATTACAAGAAGCTCTGAGGGAGAATATAGCAGAATTAATTCCAGATTTTAATCCGATAAAACTATTTTTAAATGCTACCCACACACACTCAGCGCCTAAACCCGAGGTACGAAGTAATTACGGTAAATTTTTACTAAAACGGTTAAGTACGGTTGCCATTGCTGCGTGGAAAAGTCGTGTGCCAGCAGGTATTAGCTATTCATTGGGTTATGCGGTTACCGGTCATAACAGAAGAGTGCGATATGCTGATGGCACAGCAGAGATGTATGGCGTTACGAACAGGTCGGATTTTATAGGCATGGAAGGGCCTGCTGATCCTGGTGTAAACATGCTTTTCTGTTGGGGCGAAACAAAACAGTTGACAGGAATTATCGTCAATGTGGCCTGCCCGGCGCAAGTTACAGAAGCAAAATATTTTATTTCAGCCGATTATTGGAGTGAAGTGAGAAAACTATTAAAAAGAAAATTTGGGAAGGGGACTCACATCTTGGCCCAATGTGCGGCAGCAGGTGATCTGTCTCCACGTGACTTGCCGCGCGGATATAAGATAAATGATCCTAATATGTGGGATATTTCCGGTCTGGAAGTAATAGGAAAAAGAGTGGCACAAACAATTATAGACTCCTGTAAAAGGGCTGGAGAAAATGTTCAAACAAATCCAGTATTTAACCATAAAGTAAAAAATGTATCTCTTCCTACCAGAAGAGTAAGCAGAGAAGAATACGAAAAAGCATTAAAAATTTC
>CAYRBD010000157.1:0-5129 GCA_964422465.1 uncultured Chitinophagaceae bacterium | reverse complement strand
ACGGTGGACCTTACAGACAAGGGGATTCAGATGATCACCGCTTCGGGAGAAGACCCTTCCTTTTTCATCATGCCGGACATTGGTTCGGAGATTGCGGAGGTTGAGAATTCAGCGCTTTCCGCCGAAGAGAAATTAAAAAAGAAGGATGAACTTCTGCAGGACTTTTCGGTAAAAAGCGAAAGAATTCATTCCATGCAGCAGTTGCTGAAAGCTTATGCCTTATTTGAAAAAGATGATGAATACGTGGTGATGGATGGAAAGGTTAAGATTGTGGATGAGCAAACCGGCCGTATTCTGGAAGGACGGCGTTATTCTGACGGGCTGCATCAAGCTATTGAGGCCAAAGAGGATGTGAAGGTGGAAGCTGCTACGCAGACGTTTGCTACCATTACGTTGCAGAATTATTTCCGCATGTATCACAAACTTGCCGGTATGACGGGTACGGCTTCTACGGAGGCGGGTGAGCTTTGGGAAATCTATAAATTGGATGTAGTTGAAATACCGACCAACCTCCCTGTTGTCCGGGAAGATAACGAAGATGTAGTTTATAAAACAGCAAGAGAAAAATACAGGGCTGTTATTGATAACATTAAAGAACTGGTTGAACAAAAACGACCGGTACTGGTGGGGACTACTTCGGTGGAAGTTTCTGAATTGCTGAGTAAGATGTTGCGATTTGAGAAAATCTCCCATAATGTATTGAATGCCAAGCAACATCAGCGTGAAGCGCAGGTAGTAGCAGAGGCAGGCATTGCCGGTAATGTAACAATAGCAACCAATATGGCCGGTCGTGGTACGGATATTAAATTGGGCGAAGGCGTTGTAGATGCCGGTGGGCTCGCCATTCTGGGTACCTCGCGGCATGACAGCCGGCGTGTAGATTTGCAGTTGAGAGGCCGTGCAGGGCGTCAGGGTGATCCCGGATCTTCACAATTTTTTGTTTCTCTTGAAGATGATCTGATGCGCATGTTTGGCTCGGAGCGAATTGCCGGGCTGATGGACCGAATGGGCTATAAAGAAGGAGAGGTTATTCAACACCGGATGATTTCCAAATCCATTGAACGCGCCCAGAGAAAAGTAGAGGAAAACAACTTTGGTATTCGTAAGCGTCTTCTGGATTATGATGATGTCATGAATAAACAACGTACGGTGATTTATGACCGACGTCGTCATGCCCTATTTGGAGAAAGGCTTGCCCTGGATATAGATAATGCCTTTTATGATGTGGCTTCTAATCTGGTTACTGCACATAAGAACAATGAAGATTATGAAGGCTTTAAGTTGGAAGTGATCCGCTATCTTGGGCTGGATACTGCTATTACCGCAGAAGAATTGGAAGATAAGGATGAAGATACATTAACAGACCGCCTTTATCGCGAGGCACGCGAAAACTATGATCGCAAATCTTTAGAAATTGCCAAACGAACGCTTCCCATTATTAAGAGAATAAAAGAAGACCAGGGAGACCGGGTTGAAAATATATCAGTGCCTTTTTCAGATGGGATAAAGGGATTGAACGTACTCGCCGATTTGGATGAAATTATAAAGACCGATGGCAAAGAGTTGATAAAAGCCCTGGAGAAAAATGTGACCCTAGCATTTATAGATGAATCCTGGAAGGAACATCTCCGGGAAATGGATGAATTAAAACAATCTGTTCAAAGTGCAGTTTATGAGCAGAAAGATCCGCTGGTTGTTTATAAGGTAGAAGCCTTTGGTGTTTTCCGGGAGATGGTGATACAAACTAACCTGGAGATTATTTCATTTCTTTGTAAAGCGGCTATCCCGGTGGCGGAGAATGAACCTCAACGGATCAAAGAAGGGCATGAGAAGAAGACCGACATGAGTAAAATGCGGATGCGGAAAGAACAGTATGCAGGTGCTCCGGCAGGATCTGGTGGATATGATGAGGACGAATATTATGACAACAGCGAGCCCGTAAAACAAGAACCCGTACGCGTTGGCCCTAAGGTAGGCAGGAATGATCCTTGTCCTTGTGGCAGTGGAAAAAAATATAAACATTGTCATGGAAAAACAGCCTAAACGTAACATGAACATCGCCTCCTATATAGACCACACCGCGTTAAAGCCGGTTACCACACGGCAGGATATTGAAAAATTATGCAGGGAGGCTGAGGAGTACCAATTTAAGGCTGTTTGTGTTCCGCCCTATTACGTGAGTTCTGCTAAAGCGTTCTTAAAAGAGAGTAAAGTGGAGGTAGCAACAGTTGTAGGTTTCCCTTTGGGTTATTCGGTTATAGCGGCAAAGAGAAAAGAAACGGAAGAGGCCTTGGCAGATGGCGCTGATGAGATAGATATGGTATTAAATCTTGCGGCATTGAAAAATGGCGACTGGGATTATCTGATGGAAGAAGTAAATGTCCTTTTGAAACCAATAAAAGAGCGCGGAGGAATATTAAAGGTAATTATAGAGAGTGGTCTTCTTAGTAAAAACGAAATTATTAGTTGTTGTAAGTTATATGCGGATGCCGGCGTTCATTTTTTAAAGACTTCCACCGGGTTTGCAGAAAAAGGAGCCTCTGTGGAGGCGGTAAAAATCATGAGAAAACATCTGCCGGCTTCTATCCTGATAAAGGCAGCAGGAGGAATTCGTACTCTTGACTTTGCTAAAGAATTGATAGCGGCGGGCGCTTCGCGTCTGGGGTGTAGCTCCAGTGTAGAAATTATGAACCAGGCAAAATAAAACGAACTTATGAAATTCTCATTCCGGAAATTAATTTATGGTTTTAGTTGCAGCCTTCTTTGCCTGATTACCTTTGCCTCGCAGGCACAGGTTGAAAATCCTGTAACCTTTAATAGTAGCGCCGATGCCTATGTTATTAAGGACTCACGCATTGATTTGCTTATTCAGAAACAACGTTACCTGAATACCCTGGCTTTAAAAAACATAATGGGTTATCGTGTTCAGGTGATTAGTACCTCCAACCGGGCTGCGGCTAACGATGCCCGTGCCAAGCTAATGCGGCTGTTCCCACAATATAGTACTCATCTGGAGTATCAGTCTCCCTATTTCAGAGTACGGGTTGGTGATTTTTTACAAAAGGATAGTGCTCATGCGTTGCAGGAAGAGTTAGAACCCTACTTCCCCAATGGGGTTTTTACCATACGGGACCGCATAGATATAGACCCCAAAGAATTGCTATATCAGTTTAAAAAGAAACATGGAACACAAGATTAAGCAACTGGCACAGGCGCTGGCCCCGGAATTTATAAAAGTACGTCGGCACCTTCATGCTCACCCGGAACTTTCTTATCAGGAATATGAAACTGCTCAATTTGTCAAAAAAAAGCTTTCAGAATGGGATATCCCTTTTCGTGCCCCGGTTGCCGATACCGGTGTTGTAGCGTTGATCAGAGGGAAGAATCCGGATAAAAGAATTATAGCCTTGCGGGCGGACATGGACGCCCTGCCGATTACCGAAGCCAATGAAGTGGATTATCGCTCTCAAAATGAAGGGGTAATGCATGCCTGCGGCCACGATGTACATACCACCTGCCTGCTGGGAGCTGCGAAAATTTTGAAAGAGCTGGAGGCGGATTTTGAAGGAACCATCAAGCTTATTTTTCAACCGGGGGAAGAAAAAGCGCCGGGGGGTGCGAGTTTGATGATTCGGGATGGCGCTTTGGAGAATCCAAAACCCGAAGCCATATTGGGTTTGCATGTGCAACCGGAACTGGAAGTAGGCCGGTTGGGGTTTCGCCCGGGCATCGCTATGGCCTCAGCCGATGAGGTTTATATTACGGTTCGGGGGAAGGGTGGACATGCTGCATCGCCCCACCTGACGGCAGATACTATTCTGATTGCCTCCCATATTGTAGTGGCCCTGCAACAATTGGTCAGCAGAAACAAAAATCCTTTTACCCCTTCTGTATTTTCCATTTGTTCTTTTAATGGCGGACATACCACCAACGTGATCCCTTCAGAGGTGAAATTACTAGGCACCTTTCGTGCAATGGATGAAACCTGGCGTTTTAAAGCCCATGATATCATCAGGAAGGAAGTGCGTTCTATTGCCGAAGGAATGGGTGCCGAGGTGGAGATTGAAATCCCGCCCGGTTACCCCTGTCTGATTAACGATGAAGCAGTCACTCAAAAGGCCCGCTTTTTTGCAGAAGAGTTTATGGGGAAAGAAAAGGTAGAAACAATAGCTAAAAGAATGGGAGGGGAGGATTTCTCTTTTTATTCACAAGAAATACCGGCCTGCTTTTACCGTCTGGGAGTTGGCAATAAGGAAAAAGGTATTACCTCCAATGTACATACTCCGACTTTTAATATTGACGAGCAGGCTATCGAAATTGGAATGGGAGTGATGGCTTATCTGGCCACCCGGATGCTGGCGGAGTAATCCCCTCCAAAGTACTCAATATTTATTCTTCTTTATGGCTTCAAAAAGCCCAGTGATTAACGTACGCTTCTGGTGGCTGACCGGTATTTGTTCGTTGTCCTGCATGGTTAAATACCCGCCATCGTTGCGGTTGTATTTTTTTATGTAATTGGGGTTAACCAAGTAAGATTGATGTATCCGGATGAAAAAGAATCTTTCCAGTGTGTTTTCTACTTCTTTCAGGGTTTTGCTAATTACTATTTTATTGCCTCCGAAAAGAAAGAGAGTTGTATAATTACTCTGACTTTGACAATACATGATATCCGGCACCTCTATGAATTCATATCCATCGGATACGGGGACTGATATTTTGCTTTTTAAAATACCCTCTTTTTTTAAATGTGCTAAAAGTTCGTCCAGATACTGAGTGGGGTTCTTCTTTGTTGAAGCCAGTTTTTCCCATTCCTCTACCGCCTCTTTGAGCTCCTGCTCATCAATGGGTTTTAATAAATAATTAATGGCTTTGGCTTTAAATGCCTGAACCGCATACTGGCTATAGGCAGTTGTGAAAATAACCTCAAAATTGCGATTGGGTAGTTGATCGAGCAACTGGAATCCATTCAATCCCGGCATTTCTACATCCAGAAAAAGCAGATCAATAGACTGTATGGGGAGTTGGCTGAGCGCTTCCTGTACCTTATTGGTTTTATAAACAATATTCATTTTAGGAAATAAAGTATTGAGGTGAATCACCAGACTTTCAATACAATGTACTTCATCATC
>CAYRBD010000156.1:0-5132 GCA_964422465.1 uncultured Chitinophagaceae bacterium | reverse complement strand
TCTCGCTGATTTTCGCAGATTATATAATCGACTTCTGCGTTTATCCCTGCCTTTGCCGGCAGGGGTGTAATCTGCGGGAGGCAATAAGGAGACAATTTATACTTAACTTTACACTATATTTATTTATATTTCTTTTCTAAAAGAATTAAATTATTTTCCACCTTTTGGGAATTTAACCGCCGATGATATATAATGGATGGAATTTTATAAAATGTTTCCAAAAGTGCTTGCCGGTATGCTTGATTATGAACCCCTTTTTTTAATAAAGATAGAGTTTCACGGAAACAGATTTTAGCCGGCCTTCGTAACCATGTTGTTAAAAAGCCATTTCTAAGTTCTCTTATAAGCGCTGATCTTTTATCAGGTCTGACCCGGGATGGAAAATGGTGTGCAATAATATTGTTGATATAACAGACAGGCCATCCGGAGGAGGCCATATCCATTGCCAGTAATTTCTCTCCTCCCCGAAAGTGTAAAATTGGATTGAATCCCCCTGCCTGGAGAAAGGCATTTACACGGATTATACAACCGCAAGCCAGAAAGCCAAGTACAGGAGGGCCAGGTAATTTTTCTTTATACTGGATTGGGCTATTTTGCAATAACCTGTTAATGGGATCTTCTTTTTTTTCTGATCCGATCAGAATCCGCCCGGCAATACCTCCCAGGGTAGGATAAGTTTCAAAGAGCAATTCAGCCTTTTGGAATGCTCCGAATGCCCAATAAGAATCATCATCATTGAATGCCACAAAAGTAGTTTTTGCTGCTTTTACACCATGATTACGAGCTACGGCTCCTAAATTTCGAGGTAATCGAATCAAAGAAATCATTCGATTCTTTATTTGTTGTTTTTTTACAAGGGTACAGGTTTCATCTGTAGAGGCATTATCTACTACAATAATTGGAGTGTCAGGATGCAGAAATTGTAATGTTTCAAGCGTCATATTTAGCTCTTGTGCCCTGTTTCTGGTGGCTATTATAATGGTAACCTTATTTTTATTCATTATATTTATATTTTATATTAATTTATTCTTTTCCTAATTTTATTGGAGTTTCCTTCAAATGAATAGTGGATGATAAATCTAATTGCATATAACCTGCCGAATTGGCTGTTTTGCCCTTCAACCTTCTCTTTTTGATAACTATATTTGATTTCTTTAATGGCTCGAAATGTCATCTGTAAAAGGTTTCCTTATAAGGAAAAACAATTTTGTTGCGTTCCGGATTAGCAGTAATAGCCCGGCATAAGGGGGTAACCTGAGCCTTCTTGTCTTTGCTTCCATCATAAAAACCACATAATCATAAAAAGCTTATTAATTAATAAAAGGGGATACAAACTTCTGGAAAACTTTTCCGCAGAATGATCATTTTTGTGGAAAATTCTCTACATAAATTTTTAAAAATAATTTTCCTATTAATGGAAAGGCAGAAGCGATATTACATTCGTATCAGCGCTATCCGGTGTTTCCCGGATGACGATACACCGGGGATAAAAGAATTAGAAGAAGGATTGGGATTAATTGATGTACCGGAGCCAGGAGTAAGAAAGAAGGGCGGCGGTCGAAAGAAAAAAGATAAATTTAAAGACTCCTGGAATTATACGATTAAAAACTAAATCAGTAATCCTTATTATGTTACCTCCCTCTGTATTTCCTTTTTGAGAAGAATTGGTACGGTTTTTCTACGTTTAAATTAAAAGGATATGAATTTTAATTTAAAGGTTTGGAGGCAAAAAAACGCTACGGCAACGGGCTTGTTTAAAAACTATCATATATCCAACATTACTGGTGATATGTCTTTTTTAGAAATGTTTGATGTCCTCAATCAACAACTGATTAATATGGGAGAATATCCAATTGCTTTTGATAATGATTGTCGGGAAGGAATTTGCGGCACTTGTTCTATGTTTATTAATGGTCCTGCTCATGGGCCTTTGCGTTCAACTACTTGTTGCCAACTTTACATGCGTAGTTTCTCGGATGGTGAAACTATCATGGTTGAACCCTGGCGAGCAGGCCCATTTCCAGTAATTAAGGATCTGGTAGTTGATCGAAGTTCATTTGACCGGATCATTCAGGCAGGAGGTTATATTTCTGTAAATACCGGAAATGCCCCGGAAGCCAATTCAATACCGGTTGATAAGACAGAGGCAGAACGGGCATTTGCTGCTGCAACTTGTATTGGTTGTGGAGCTTGTGTTGCAGCCTGTCCTAACACCTCCGCCATGCTGTTTACCGCTTCCAAAATAACTCATTTGAATCTATTACCTCAGGGACAAGCGGAGAAAGACAGCAGAGTAGTGGGAATGATAGATCAGATGGGAGAAGAAAAATTCGGTTCTTGCACTTTTATTGGGGAATGTGAGATAGCGTGTCCCAAAGATATACCGATAACCATGATTTCTAAAGCCAATAAAGATTATATAAAGGCCATGTTTTCATCTAAAAATTAAAAAAATGATACGCAATAAAAGTGAAAATGAAGACATTCCTCCGCAGCATCAGGAGAGTCAACCCGGGCATCAATATAAAATGAATCCTCAACCTCAGACTGATCCGCATCAGCAATTAAAAGGAAAAAAATTGGCTGGAAAGACGGCCCTGATCTCCGGAGGTGATAGTGGTATCGGACGTGCAATTGCATTAGCCTTTGCAGCGGAAGGAGCTAATGTGGCAATCGCTTATCTGAATGAAGGAATAGACGCTCAGGAAACTAGCGATAAAGTGAAAGAGGAGGGAGGAGATATTCTGCTTATTCCCGGAGATATTACAGATAGCAACCACTGTAAAAAAATCATTAGAGAGACGATAGAAAAATACAATAAAATAGATATTTTAGTAAATAATGCAGGAGTTCAATATCCTCAGGAGCGGATTGAAAAAATATCGGAAGATCAATTATTAAAAACTTTTCGAACTAATGTATTTGCTTCCTTTTTTCTTGTACAGGCTGTTTTGCCTCAAATGAAGGAAGGGAGTTGTATAATTAATACCACTTCAGTTACTGCTTACAAAGGGAGCCCCCATTTAATAGATTACTCTGCCACAAAGGGTGCTGTTGTTTCCTTTACACGTTCGCTTGCGCTCTCATTGGCTTCGCGTAGCATACGCGTGAATGGTGTTGCGCCGGGTCCCATTTGGACTCCGCTCATCCCGGCTACATTCCCTGAAGAAAAAGTAGAAAAATTTGGAAAAAATGTACCGATGAAAAGGCCGGGGCAGCCTAATGAAGTAGCTTCCTGTTATGTTTTTCTGGCTTCTGAAGATGCCAGCTATATAACGGGCCAGATACTGCATCCCAACGGAGGTGAAATTATTAACGGGTGAGCTAAAAAGATGTATTGCCGTACTTTAAGAAACCAATGAATTATCCAAATGAGGTCGCTATCGACCCTCCATCTACCCGGTAATTACTTCCTGTAACATAACTGGAAGAGTTGGAACACAAGAAGGCAATTACTGCGGCTACTTCTTCTGGCTTTCCCCGGCGGTCCACTACAATATGCGGTCGGTTGTACGCTAAAAAATTTTGGATGGCTTCTTCTTTTGAGATGTTTAGTTGTTTTGCTTTTTGCTCCATCATTTCATCTGTCATAGGAGTTGCTATGAAGGCCGGCGAAACACAATTTATCATTACTCCTTTTGGAGAATAGGCTTTGGAAAGACATTTAGTCAGATTAACAATGCCGGCTTTGCAAACATTGTAAGGGCTATCTTCTTCATACGGTTGTAGCGCATTTTCAGAAGCAATTAAAACCACTCTGCCCCATCCTTTTTTCAACATTTCGGGGAGGAAAGCTCTGCATACTCTTACTGCCCCCATGAGGTCGGTATCAAAAGTTTCCCACCAGTCTGAATCAGTAAGGCTGAGAAATTCTCCTGAAGCACCGTGTATCCCGGCGCAGTTGACTACTATATCTACAATACCCAAAGCTTCTTTGGCTTTCTTTTCCATAGCCAGAACATCTTCATTTTTTGTGAGGTCGGCAGCAATGGAGTGTATCGAGTTTTTATCCCGGGCCAGGGCCTGCACTTCAGCCTCGGCCTTATTAAGTTTTTTTGGGGTTCTATCGTTTAAGATAATATTTACACCTTCTTTTGCAAGAAGTTTTGCCGTGGCCAATCCTATACCTGACCCACTTCCGGTAATCAGGGCTGTTTTATTTTTGATTCTTAAATCCATTTCGAAGGATAAAAAGTTTAAAGTTGGGAAAAGAAGACTCTAAACAATTTGCAATTCTTATGCCAAATCTTTACTTTTTCTCATTAGAGATAAAGCAACTATAAGATATAGGATGCTATTCATGATGGCTGTAATAAAGCCGGCCAGTTGGCGATCCATTATAGAGGTAAAATTCCAATCTTTTTTAATAAAAAGAGGGATTCCAAATTCCGGAGATAATGAAATATTACAGGAGTAGGTATCAATTGGGGAAAAAGTGATATATAAACCAAGTAAAATTACCGAGATGCATGCAGCTAATAAATAAAGGATTTTTTTTGAAAGGGAAAATGAATGACTGTTTAACATTAAAGGCCACCAAAAAATAAGACCGGAAACAAACAGACTGAAGGCCCCAAACAGGTGTAGATATAAACTCAAACCGTTTTGAGGTTTATTCATTACTACATTAAACGTAAGAGGAATTTGCCAAAAATAAAAAGTTCCGATTCCGATAATCCAGGATATCCAGGGATTTTTAATGAATATTTTTGAAAAACGTATTGAGGCGGGATAAATAAGTAAAGAAGCTTTAAAGGAAATACTGGAATTTAACAATAAAGGTAAAATGAGAAATATTATCGAATTAAGTATTATATGTTTACAAAAATAAACCACTTTATTTCCGGTTTTTTGAGTATTTATTTTAATCTTCTGCTTTACTATAGGTGAAAAAACCATACCATCTATTTGAAGCTAATGGAAGGGAGAGAAACCAGAAATATTCAATGGAATAATTTAGTTCATTTCCTCATATAGAGAAATGCTTATGTTGAATTAATCAGGCGATATTTTAAGGATTAATGCTCCTGATAAAATTACAAATTTCATGGAGTGATTTTTTATTAAGACTAACAGGCTCATTTTCTACTGCTTCCCAGTTGCCTAACCATACAGTGCCATCTATGGACATG
>CAYRBD010000155.1:0-5293 GCA_964422465.1 uncultured Chitinophagaceae bacterium | reverse complement strand
TTTCTACAGGAGGAAACAAACATGAATTGAGCAGCCTGGGCTGGGATTCTTTTCATTTATAAATTTTATTATGGTAAAATAATTAACGGAGTTTGCCCTTTGTACACAAGGTGATTAACCAGGTAGCGTCTGAAAAACTGATCCAACAACAGGCGAGAGCCTTTTTGGACAACCAACAATTCATCAATCTTGTTATTGATCACCTTTTCAATATCAGAAAAGGGAGTTTTGCCCCCATAAATCTGAAAATTGACCTTAAATCGGTCTGCAAACAGATTGGCTAATTCGCTAAGATAAATTTTTATTTCTTTTGTATCCTCATTGGGTCTGGCCAGATAGAAAAAAGTAATTTCCGTGTTTTCATCATCAATAAAATTAAGGAAATTCCTAAATCCCAATAGGTTTAATGGATACACCATTTTTACAGCGACAAATATCTTCTTATGTGAGAACACCTTAATCTCCTTTGGAATGGCTACAACGATGTTGTTTATATTTTCAATTATCTGAAGGGAGATGCTGCCAAGAAATAGTTTTTTCAGAATCCCGGAACCTTTCAACCCAAGGAGAACCAAGTTTTCAAAAGGTTCCTTTAACAGGTCCGACAAAGTATTCTGAAGGTGGTTTTCAGAAACTTTATAAGACACTTTAAGGGTTGTTGGAACTGTTTTTTTCGCTAATGCTTTTAGTTTTTGAAGCGCCTCATCGTTGGCGTATTGGGTAAGGTATTCTTTCCCTTCGCTGTCCATAAAACCAGAAGTTAAAACGGTTGTTTGGTGTACCAGAAGTAGTTCTACATTTATTTGCCTGCTCCAGTCACATGCATACTTAATTAAATTTTCTGAATACATTGAAAAATCGACGAGTACAATAAAACGTTTTTTCATGGCATTGGATATTTGTAGTATTATGTAGATTTATACAGGCAATCTTTTACGCTGGTAAAATCCGATTGATTATTGGCAAGCACGGTTAAGATGTCTTTTGCTTCTATCTTTACCGACCCATTGGGAAGAATATATTCCCCCGCTCGTTCAATCATCATAATATGTGCAGAACTGGGAAAATTCAAATCTACAATTCTTTTGTTGACCGCATAAGAATCCGGCCCTATTTTAAATTTCTGCAAAGAGGACTTGGGCAGGTTCAAAATAATCCGGTCTGCTTCCAAGACCTTTTTCGCCTTTTGGGGTAATGCCACATGCAGCCACCTTGCCACGATGGACAAAGTCGTTCCCTGGATCAAGACAGAAGTTACTGAAATGAAAAATACAATATTAAAAATCATATTGGCTTTTTCAACTCCGGCAAGAAGAGGATAGGTGGCAAATACGATAGGAACTGCACCACGCAGCCCTACCCAGGAAATATAAAACCGCCTTCTCAATTTCATTTTGAAGAAGACCAGGCTGATAAATACGCTTATCGGACGCGCAACAGCAATCAGAAACAGCGAGATAAGCAGACCTATACCAATTACAGGGAGAATGTGAGAGGGGAAAACAAGCAGCCCCAGCGTGAGAAACAAGATAATTTGCATGAGCCATGCCAACCCGTCATACATCCGTAAAATAGTCTTCTTGTGTATCAGATCCTGGTTGGCCAGATAAACCGCACAAATGTAGATGGCCAAAAACCCGTTTCCTCCCACAAAATCCGTAATGGAAAAAGTGATAAACATCAGCGCAATCATCATGACCGGGTAAAGCCCTTCAGAGGCAAGTCCTATTTTGTTAATGACCAATTTGCTGATTCGCCCAAAAACGAAGCCCGCTATCCCTCCAAGAATCATTTGTTTGAAAAATAAGGGAATAATAGAAGTAATACTTTGATCCTGATGAATAACCAAAGTGAGAAACATAATGGTTAGCACATAGGCCATAGGATCATTACTTCCACTCTCCAATTCTAATGTAGGTCTTAGGTTAGCCTTCAACGCCAGGCTCTTAGATCGTAAAATAGAAAATACGGCCGCCGCATCGGTAGAAGATACGATAGACCCCAGCAGCAGGCTTTCATAAATAGTAAAGTCTGTCACCCACCAAACAAACATTCCGAGGATGCCGGCTGTCAGCAATACACCCAATGTGGATAGCGTCAGCCCTTGCCGGAGGATTGGTTTTACGGAAGTCCAATGCGTATCAAGTCCACCAGAAAACAAGATAAAATTCAATGAAATCACCCCGATAAACTGTGCAGTTTTGGGGTTGTCGAAATGGATGCCGCCTATGCCCTCCGAACCGGCCATCATTCCGATTGCCAAAAAGAGAATTAAAACAGGAATACCGGATCGATAGGATGTTTTACCTGCAAAAACACTGAGAAGCAGCAGTATAGAACCTATTAATAATATATTTTCAATTGTAAGATTCATATACTTTCTTTTTCGGGGTGGCTTTTAGAGCAAAAAAGCCAATAGCACCCGCTATCATTAGAAAAAGAAATAACAGTACAAAAGGGGAGTAGTCCACCTGTCTTCTTGCTGTTGAAAAACGCTGTAAGCAGCTTTGAGGTCTTCATTTGCGTAAGTAGGTGTGTATGTTTTTCAAAAAAGTTTGTATTTTCAAAAAGGTGTACAAACTTAACTGGAATATTGCAGAAACTCAAACCTTACTCTTTTACATCTACCTTTATCGTAAAAAAGCAATACGTTCCGTTCGTTTTATTTTACCTCAATTCTCTTTACCTCGCTTCCGATACTACCATTCATATCCGTACCTTCTAAAATCAGGGTGTAGGTCCCGGGTTTATCAGCGGTGTAGAACGATATTTGCGCCTCGCCGTTTTTATTGGTTACGATGTCCGGATTCCAATAAATGGTAGAACGTAGGTCGGGTATGTTCTTTTCTTCTTTAACGGTATATTTTGGCGAATAAAAATGTGCCGGTGTATTGAAGGCTACCGGAGGCTTGTACAAAAACACGCCGGGCGTTTTCTTCAAGAAGGCGCCATTACCGGAATAGGTCGTTATTTCGATGAAAGCATGGCCGAAGGGGTCGTCCATAGGATTGATAAATTTCTGAAAATAAGCGCCGGTATATCGGGCAGAATGCATGACTTCGATGCCTTTAATGTCCTCCGCGGTGATATAATCCAGGTAAGACCGGTAAAAATCTTTATAAGAGGCACCCTCCGGTTTAAAAAAATCCAGGTTCACGCCGTCGATGATGAGATGAACCATCTCCTTATAGATCAGATAAATGTCAAGATATTTACCGCCCAACCGGAATCCCTTCACTTTTTGCCTTAATACGTCCCCCAGGGTGGCTTTTCCTTCTTTCTCCATATCAGACTGATCAAGGACAAAATCTGCTCCGCCCGGGCCATTTAGGTTTTTGGATCCCGGGATCGCTTTCTGTCCTACGATCACCACTTCTTTCAGCACGTGTTCTCCCAACAACTTATCCATAGTCTCCTGATCCGCCACCTGCGTTTGAACTATATCATCATGGGCCGTATCTATATTGACATACCAGGGGATTGTTCTCAGGTTCAATGGCGTTAGTACCGGCGGCTTAAAAGTATTAACCGTTATTCCTACGTTGAAGCTTTTGCCTCTTTTATTTCTGGCTTGTAACATATAGGAAGCCGTGTCCACCGGATATAATGGGCTGAAGGTAAATGTCCCGTCCGTATCGGCAGCCGTTTCCCTTATTAAAAAGGGGGTTCTTGAAAATAACAATACCTGTGAACCGGCTACCGGCTTGTTTAAAATGTTTGTAATTTTTCCTTTAATAGAAAAAGAATGTTCTGCCGGATACAGGGGCGGTGAAGCCGTATCTCGACTGAAGGTTACCCAGCCCTGTGTGAGCAATAGGTTGTCGAGATCATTCCATATTTTTTCTGTCATCTGTTTTGGAAAATAGTAGCCGGAGTTCTCTACATATCCCTTTAAATCTGAAGTAAGCCAGATATCCGAAACCAGCGAATTTCGTTTCAGGCTGTCTATGTAAACCTTGTTATCATCCGTCACGGCAACCGAAAAGCCGGCCTGTAAAGGTTGCCCGTTTTTGTCAGCCACCTTAATCTTTAGTTTTACTTTATCCCGGGTGCCGTATTGTTCTTTCCCGGTGATATGTGGCAACAACCGGTCGTCAGGGTTAGCGATAAAAACCATCCGTTGACGCAGGGGTCGCATGGCTGTATCATAAAGGGTAAAACGGGCGATACCGGAGGGGAAAAGCGATTTACTGATCGGAAGCGCTTCCGTTCCATTTTTCAACTTTAGCTTTGCACCGAGACAACCTATTCCCCGGGCCTGTGCCACCAGGTAAAAAACGTTATCTGCTGACTGATCATCCGGCGCAGAACGAATATTCACTTTAATAGAATCCGCATGAAGGGGATTAGCCAGGTGCAAAGCCGGGCCCGCATGCTGAACCGTGGGTAAGGGAAACAATATTTCTCCGGTACCTTCCGAATGAATGACTGCAGTATATTTTTCATTTTTTCCGGGGATAAGCTCAAAACTGCCCATCCCCAGATGCGAAGACCGGAAACTGTCCACAACCCGGCGCCTGCTGTCAACTATTACTCCTGACACCTCCTGTCCCAGTCCGTTTTCTCCTATGGCTTTAAAGGCGATCCGGTTTTTCACACCGGCCGTAAGTTCACCGCCCTCCGGCATAAATTGTAGATCGATCTTCGATTTTCTGTTTAATACCACCGGTATGGTCATGTATTGCGCCGCAGAACGATCCTGCAGATCCTTCACCACCAGGGACAGATGTTGTTTATTCGCCTTAGCAGGGACTTTAAAATGAAAAGACAGGTTTCCGTGTACATCGGTACTAAAGGTATTTTTATGCCAGGTCTTGTTTCCGTCTGTCAAGGTAATCTGTACATTTTGAAAAGACAGGGGTCGTTCATTCCGCCGGTTAAAGACCAGATCAGCTTCCACTCGGCTGTTCCCCTCCGGCATGGCATGAAATCGTGCACGGATGAGCAATTCATCACCGGAATAATGATGGATCGTGAAGGATCTTTGAAAAATACGCTTTTGATCAAAATTTCGCATCCAGTTGGTATAGGCCCTAAAGATATAAGTACCAGCGGGAAAATCGGATTTATCCAAAGCAAAATATCCTTCGCCCAGCCCGTTTTGCAGTGCTACCATAATGCGTTTGATGACCTCGTTATTTTCTCCTGCAATTTCAAGATAAACGATATCGCTTTGCGGGGAGGGATGCAAAAAAGCAGCATCAAAAAGGTACGTTTTAAACCAAAGCGTGTCGCCGGTATTATAAGCAGGCCTGTCCGTATGCACATACAGCTTTTCCGGTGCATATTTCTC
>CAYRBD010000154.1:0-5299 GCA_964422465.1 uncultured Chitinophagaceae bacterium | reverse complement strand
CTCACCGGCTAACGCTCGTTTAATGCTTTCTCATTAATTCCACTTTCTGCCAGGCTTGTTAAGGTTGAATTGGCTTTTTCCTCTTCATCCAGGGTAGCCTGTAACAACTTGGTTACTTCATCATGTCTCATTAATTTGGAGAAAGTGATCAGGCTGCCGTAAGAAGTAATCTCATAATGTTCTACCTTTTGTGCAGCCATAATAATAGCTGCATCTCTTACGGCAGAGCCTTTTTTAGTTTCAGATATAATATCTTTACATTCTTTTAAGATACCGGCCATGGCTTTGCATTTGGTGTCTTTATCTTTTTCGTCCAATGCGTCAAAAGCCCTTTCCAAACGGGCTGCATGTCCTTTTGTTTCCTGCAGATGATTATCAAGCGCGGATTTCAACTCTTCGGAAGTAGCCGCTTCTATCATATCCGGCAACGCGTCTATAATGTGTTTTTCTGCCCAATAAAGGTCTTCCAGTTCAAAGACAAAGAATTGATGGAAGGGAAGGTCTTTCATGATCTCATTCATAGAAAGCCTTTCTTTTTCTGTAATAGCCATAATTAAATTTTTAAAAGATTTGAATTTCATTTACACTTAATACCATTGTAAAATTGATGCCAGAATAATGTTGAACCGGTTGAACCGCTTGTGAGAAGCGTTTATCATAAAGATGCGATTGGCTTCTTTTGAGGATTTATAAAAAAAAGTGTAGAAAAAGTGGGGAAGTTTTTACCCATATTTTTACCTGTGTGTTGAAATACCACTTGTTTTATAACCTTTATGCAGTTGGTTTGAAAATTGAGCAAATAATAGAAATAGATTTTAATCAAAGAATATGTACACTTTGGGGATTAATGCTGCATTTCATGATTCGGCTGCCTGCCTGGTGAAAGACGGCGTATTAGTGGCAGCAGCAGAAGAAGAGCGCTTTACACACGTAAAGCATGGGAAACGTCCCATACCGTTTTCTACTTACGAACTTCCATTTCATGCAATGAACTATTGTTTAAAGGAAGGAGGAATTGATATTAATAAAGTACAGCATGTTTCTTATTCTTTTGACCCCTGGTTGTTGCTGAACAAAAATAAACACCGCCGTAACATCTCTCTGCCACTTGAGCCCAGCGCTCATCCAAAATCCAAAGAATGGACCTCGGTATGGGACCCGCTCTTTTTGGCTTCCATTGTCAATGCACCGCGACAGCTTACGAGTGGATGGCCTCATCGTCTGCAGGCTCGCTTTGACGGGTGCAAGCTCAATGGCTTTACCTGGCATTTTGTAGAGCATCATATTTGTCACGCAGCCAGCGCTTTTCACACTTCTCCCTTTTCCGAGGCAGCTGTTTTAACCCTGGATGGTCGTGGAGAAAAGGTTACCACCAGCTATCATGTTGGCGAAGAAAATAACCTGGCCCGGCTCAGCGAGGTGGAGATGCCTCATTCTTTAGGGCTACTTTACGAAAGCGTAACAGACTATTTAGGATTCCTGCGTTCTTCCGATGAGTATAAGGTAATGGCGCTGGCTTCCTTCGGGAAACCGGTGTATAAGGAAAAATTTAAATCGTTGATTCATTTAAAGAGAAACGGGCGGTATCGTATCGACCCGCTGTTGTTGACGGATTGGTTTGGAAAACCCCGGCTTAAAAATGCTCCTCTGAAACAACTTCATTTTGATATTGCCAGATCCATCCAGGAAGCGCTGGAAGAAACGGTGCTGGAACTGGTCCACTGGCTGCGGCAGGAGACCCATCTCCCCAACTTATGCCTGGCCGGGGGAGTTGCTTTAAATTGTGTTTTGAACAAGGCCATCCGCGAAAAAGGAGGTTTTGAAAATATTTGGATACAGCCGGCTGCAGGGGATGCAGGTACTGCACTGGGCGCCGCGCTGTGGACAGATGCCCGGCAGCGAAAAAGAAGCAAGAAACACTTTAAAATGAAGCATGTTTATTGGGGGCCCCAATATTCTGATGAAGAGATTGAGCAGTATTTAAAATGGACCAGGACACCCTATAAAAAAATGAACAATATTGCAAAAGAAACAGCCGGCCTGCTGGCTCAAAATAAAATTATAGCCTGGTTTCAGGGGCGAATGGAATTTGGCCCGAGGGCGCTGGGCAATCGTTCTATATTGGCTTCTCCGCTTGATGCCGATATGCAGGAACGGCTCAACGACATCAAAAATCGTGAAGATTTTCGTCCGGTGGCGCCAGTCGTTTTAGAAGAAGAGGTAACGGACTGGTTCGAGAATTCTGAGCCTTCGCCCTTTATGCTATTCGTATTTGATATCAAGCCCTCAAAAAGAAAAAAAATACCTGCCGTTTGCCATGTGGACGGTACCGCCCGCATTCAAACCGTGAACCGCCGGCAAAATCCGCTTTACTATGATTTGCTAAAAGCTTTTAAACAGTTAACCGGTGTCCCCATTCTGGTAAATACCTCTTTTAATACGCGGGGAGAGCCCATTGTGTGTACTCCTAAAGATGCGGTGGAGTGCTTCTGGACGTCTCCTTTTGATGCGCTGGTCCTTCAATCTTTTTTATTGGAAAAATAAAATGACTGTAAAAATTTCCATAGTGATCCCTACCTTCAAACGTCCGGCTTTGTTAAAACAATGCCTGAAGGCCTTAATGCGGCAGGAGTTTTCTAAATGTGAATATGAAATTATTGTGGTTAGTGATGGCCCGGATGAAACCACATCCAGCGTAGTGAACGACTTCAGTAGTGGTTCTCCGCCTTTACCTTCGATTAAGTATGATTTTTTGCCCTTGAAAAAGGGGCCGGCTGCCGCCCGAAATAAAGGATGGAAACAGGCCCGTGGAGAACTGATTGCTTTTACCGATGACGATTGTATTCCTAACAGGTATTGGCTGGAAACGATATGGAAAGCCTATGTTCAAAATAAAGGCATGGCTTTTACCGGCAAAGTACTTGTCCCCCGACCGCCCCGCCCTACCGATCACGAACGCAATATTTCTTTACTTGAAAACGCGGCTTTCGTTACTGCCAATTGTTTTTGCCCGCGGGAAGTACTGGAACAGGTGGGAGGCTTCGATGAGAGGTTTTCTATTGCATGGCGGGAAGACAGCGACCTGGAATTTAGGCTGCTGCAAAATCACATCCGGATCACCTATATTGAAGATGCGATTATTATTCACCCGGTTCGGCAGGCTCGGTGGGGAGTAAGCCTGAACGAACAACAAAAAAGCAGGTTCAATGCCCTTTTATATAAAAAACACCCTTCTTTATACCGAAAAAAGATACAGCGGGCGCCGCCCTTGTTTTATTATGCTACTATTCTTTCTTTTTGCTGCATCTGGATCGGTCTATTCATCTTCCGTTCCTTCTGGTTCTCTATCGTTGCTCTTTGCATCTGGTTTTTTTTGACCGGACGTTTTATCTTAAAAAGATTATCTGGAAACACGATGGAGATAAAACATATAACCGAGATTGTTATTACTTCCCTGCTTATTCCTTTCCTCTCTGTTTTCTGGCGTTTGTATGGCGCTATAAAATATAGAGTCTGGTTTTTATGAAAACAAATTTTTATGCGGTATTCAGAAGATAAAATAAAAAAGATTGCTGTGTTCCGCGCGCTTTATCTGGGAGATATGTTGTGCACGGTTCCGGCTCTGCGCGCATTACGTCATTTTTTTCCCAATAGTGAGATTTCGTTGATTGGTTTGCCGTGGGCGACTGCTTTCGTCAAAAGATTTCCCCGGTACGTGGATAAGGTTATTCCTTTTCCCGGTTATGAAGGTTTACCGGAGCAAGTTCCCGATAAACTGGCGCTTCTCTCCTTTATGGAAGATATGCAAAATGCTCATTTTGACCTTGCTTTGCAGATGCAGGGAAACGGAACCATTGTCAACCGGCTGGTCAAGTCTTTTGAAGCCACCTATACGGCCGGTTTTTATAAGTTTAACCGGCCGGTTTCTCCTTTGGATTTTTTCATAGAGTATCCTGAAGGGATTCCTGAAATTAAAAGACATTTAAAGTTGTTGGAATTTTTAGAAATTCCTGAAAGAGGAACTTTCCTGGAATTTCCCATCACAGAGCAGGACAAAAGAGACTTACAGGCTTTAAGGCTGCCGATTGATAAAGATCAATACATCTGTATCCATCCCGGTTCGCGAAGTATTCTTCGACAGTGGCATCCCAAATATTTTGCTGCCGTAGCAGATTATGCGGCTTTGCAGGGCTTTAAGGTTGTCGTTACCGGTACGCAGGAGGAGTTACCCATTACCCGGGAAGTGGAAAAGTTTATGAAATATGAGCCTATTAACCTGGCGGGGAAAACAACTTTAGGAACCCTGGCGGCACTTATCAATAATGCCTATGCTTTGTTTAGCAACTGCACCGGGGTTTCTCATATAGCTGCCGCCGTGAAGACGCCGAGCATCATTATCAGTATGGATGGAGAGCCCGAACGGTGGAGCCCTTTAAATAAAAATCTGCATCATGTTTTTGACTGGGAACGAGAACCTTCTTTTCCAAAAGTATTTGACAGAGTCATCGGCATGGTAAAAAAAAATAATTTTTTTGCGAGTCGTAAAATTTAAAATAAACAACTATGGGAAAAGAAATTATGCGGCTTATTAAAGAATCTATAGGGGTAAAATTAAAAATACTGACTTCAGTTGCCCTACTGGAAAGGATAGAACAAGCGAAAAATGCAATAGTAGCCGCTCTTGAGGATCATAAAAAAATACTTTTTTGTGGGAATGGTGGCAGCGCCGCCGATGCACAACATCTGTCTGCAGAGCTTTCAGGCCGTTTTTACAAAGACCGGCCTGCATTATATGCCGATGCATTGCATTGCAATACTTCTTATCTTACTGCAGTAGCCAATGATTACGCCTTCGATTATATTTATGACCGCCTGGTGCGGGGGATTGCAAACCCGGGAGACGTTTTAGTGGCTTTATCTACTTCAGGAAATTCAAATAACATTATTAATGCGGCAAAAGTGGCTCGTGAAAAAGAGATGATCACCATCGGCCTTACAGGAGAAAGCGGGGGACAATTGTCAAAGCATTGTCATTATTTAATTAACGTGCCTTCATCGGATACCCCCCGTATTCAGGAAGCGCATATTCTTATTGGTCATATTATTTGTGAATTGACGGAGGCGGAACTTTTCCCGGAAAAAATAAGTTGTTAATAAAATGGTGCCATTTTTGCATCTATTATTAATCTAATCAACAGGAGTTATTCATTATGCATTTTAGGAATAAAAGGATCATCCATCTCAATTGGGGATATACCCTTGCGTTTTTCTTATTGATCCTTGGTTTTGTGCTTACTAC
>CAYRBD010000153.1:0-5352 GCA_964422465.1 uncultured Chitinophagaceae bacterium | reverse complement strand
AAAAGATTATGATGTAGTTGATGGGAAAAAACATTATGTAAAATTAGGAGAGGGAATAGCTCCTGTCTTTGAAGCCATAGACCTATTACATGACCATAATTATCAAGGCTATTATAGCTTTGAATGGGAAAAAAGATGGCATCCGGAACTTGATGAGCCTGAAAGGGTCCTCCCGGATTATGCAGAAGTGATGAGAAGTCATTTTAAAGACTAATCCCTATAATCAAAAAATAAAACTTAATTCTTAGGATTATTTAACCTGGGGAATAGATGTTGTAAATTAAAACGATGAAAATGAAAATTCTGCATTTGTTGACATTACTTATGGTGATGACCGGCCTGTTGGTTTCTTGTCAGGAGCCTAAAGGAAATTCAAGTGACTATTCACAATTGAAAGCGGGTTTTTTGGATCCTACCGGAACGGCCCGGCCCAAGGTATATTGGTGGTGGCTCAACGGTAATGTGGATACCGTTCGTGCTCTGGAAGAAATGGAAGCTATGAAAAAGGCTGGAATTGGCGGCTTTGATATTTTCGAGATCGGGGTGCCGGCCTCTGATTCACTAATTCCTGCCGGACCTACATTTATGGGTGATTCCTCTCTCGAGTTGATCCAATTTGCTATTCGGGAAGCAGAACGGCTTAATCTGGATGTAGGTCTCAACCTGGCAAGTAGTTGGAATGCAGGTGGAAGTTGGACCCCTCCTCAAAATCAATCTAAAAAACTTTATTCTTCTAAAGTAAAAGTAAAGGGTGGAAGCCGCCAGGTCATTCGTATGCCCTTTCCTGTTATATCTAATAAAGATAAAAATGGACAGGAACTAATTGCTATGGATCCGGATGGGAAACCGGTCTATTATGAAGAGGTGGCCATTGTTGCTGTACCGGCTCACCCGAAACCCCATTCCTTGGATACCGGTCATATTATGAATCTGTCGAGTTTTTTTGATGCGGACAAAGGGTTGCTTAGCTGGGATGCTCCATCGGGAGACTGGGATGTCTATCGGTATGTCTGTTCCAATTCAGGGCAACAATTGGTACTTCCGAGTCCTCATTCCCATGGGCCGATTATAGATCACTTTGATTCCGCAGCCTCGCGGTACCACCTGCAATATTTTATCAACCAATTAAAGCCGGTTATTGGTGATCTTTCCCGGTCGGCTTTAAACAGCTTTTATATGGCAAGCTATGAGGCCAGAGGCACCGTGTGGACGCCTACCCTGCCTGACGTGTTTTATGATGAAAACGGGTATCCCATTTATAAGTTTCTGCCGGCTTTATTGGACACTACTTTGCTTTCCGGGGAGATCAGAAAACAGTTTACTGCTGATTATAAAAGGACCCTGTCCAGGCTGATGATACAAAATCTGTATCAGGTAGCAAAAACCGTTTCCAACGAGGCAGGTCTCAAGATCAACTCTGAAGCGGGCGGCCCGGGACAACCGCTGCACAATGTACCCGCAGAACCACTGAAGGCGCTTGGAACTATGGATATCCCTCGTGGGGAGTTTTGGAATAAATACCATTACTTCAATGAAGATAGCATCAATATCATGCAGGTAGTGAAAGAAGTTGCTGCTGCGGCCCATATCTATGGGAGAAAACTGGTAGAGGAAGAGTCTTTTACCAGCTTCAGGCATTGGCAGGAAGGGCCGGGGGAATTGAAACCTTTGGCAGACAGGGCTTTTTGTGAAGGGATGAATCGGGTAGTTATGCATGGTTTCAGCCACAGTCCCGGCGGAACAGGCTACCCCGGAAATGTGTACCATGCAGGTACTCATTTTAGTGACAAAAATCCCTGGTGGCCAATGATGGGCGCTTTTGTTTCTTACCTTAGCAGAATTTCTTTTATCCAGCAAAGTACAGATTTTAAAGCCGATGTTCTTCATTACTATGGAGACTATATACCCAATTACGTTGCACCAAAGAATACCCGCTTTAAAGTAGGTAAAGGATATGATTATGAAGTTATTAATACAGATCTATTAGAACAGGTTGTTGTCAAAGACAGCCAACTGGTTCTGCCTAACGGAGGCAAATTTCGAATATTGTCTTTAGGTGGAACCGAAGCTATACGTCCCAAAGTATTGACAAAGTTAAAAAAGCTGGCAGCAGAAGGCGCTATTATCACAGGGCCGAAACCAGAACTTTCTATAGGACTTTCTCATCAACCGCAGGCCGATTCAATGGTACAGACAGTCTCTAAGGCATTATGGGATACTACTACTGTTTTTAAGCCGGAATTGCTTGAAAACGGTAAAATATTTTCTCGACTTTCTCCCTTGCAATTGCTTCAAGGCATAGGCGTGTCGCCTGATTTTACTTGTAGGAATGATTCGGGATCAACCCTTGATTACATCCATACCGAAAAAGGGGATATGGATTTTTATTTTATCCGGAATACAACCAATCAGTGGGTATCACGGTATGGTTTATTCCGGCAAACAGGTAAATCCCCCGAATTATGGAATCCGATGAATGGAGAAATGATTCCTCTTCCCATTTATGAACAACAGGCTTCACACATAGAAATACCACTCACTCTCCCGCCCCGGGGAGCTTATTTTGTGGTTTTTAGAAAGTCACATTCCTCTCGTTCTCATTATACTAACCTTGCTGCAGTGGAAACACATCCGCCTTTAATCTCCTATACGCAGAATGGTATTCACTTTCTACAACCAGGTAGTTTTCAGCTAAGCGAGTCGGATGGGATCCAAAGCGTGAGGAGCCATCCACATAAAGAATCAATAGAAGGTCCCTGGAAAGTTGTTTTTTCCAAAGGTTGGGGCGCCCCGGATTCCACTCAGTTTTCTAATTTAAGGTCGTGGACGGATTCTAAAGTAGATGGAATTAAATACTATTCCGGAACTGCTGTATATTACAATACATTTGAGTATAAAGTGGATACGGGTTCGTTGAAAAACCAACGCTTATATCTGGATTTAGGGGATCTTTCAGAAATTGGAAAAGTATGGTTGAATGGAAAATTATTGGGAGTTGCCTGGACACCGCCTTACCGCTTTGACGTAACATCCATTATCCGTCAGGGGAAAAATGAGCTTAAAATTGAAGTGGCCAATACCTGGTCAAACAGGTTGACGGGAGATGCGATTACCGGTGAGCAATATACCAGGACAAATATAAAAACCAGTATCCCGGGTGTGCCCTGGCGCGAAACCCCTTTGATAGAATCTGGTTTGCTGGGGCCGGTGACGCTAAAAAGGATTATGTTTGTAAAATAGGAATAGCAATCCATAACCACTTTTTTTGATTATAACCGTAAAATCTAAAAGATATATGAAAAGTATTCTCATTTTTATATTTCTAATAGCAGTAATGAATGTATCAGCACAAACCCCCAAAGCAAACTACAATGAATCAAAAGTCCCTGATTATACGTTACCGGACCCCTTGGTATTCTTAAATGGAACCAGCGTAAATAATAAAAAAGACTGGAAAAAGAGAAGGAAACAAATTTATTCTCTTTTTGAACGTGAAGTTTATGGGATTGCTCCCAACTGGAAGGGTAAAATAAAGACATCTGTATTGTCAGAAGAAAAGGAGGTCTTTAAGGGTATGGCGATACGTAAAGAAATAATGCTTACCCTGAGTAATGGGAATAAGGTATTACAAATACCCCTTCTTATTTATCTACCCAAAACTCTGGGGAAGGCACCTGTTTTCCTTGGATATAATTTTTATGGGAATCAAACCATCGCACCAGAAGAAGATATTTTTATATCTCCATCCTGGGTAAGAAATAATCCGGAATATGGAATTACTGAACATAAAGGTACAGAGTCCTCCAGAGGAGTTAGGACATCCAGATGGCCGCTGAAAGAGATACTCTCCAGGGGATATGGGATTGTAACCCTGTATTATGGTGATATTGACCCGGATTTTGATGATGGGTTTAAAAATGGCGTTCACGGCCTGTTCAATCAAAGACGGGATAGCACTTCCTGGGGGAGTATTGCTGCCTGGGCATGGGGACTGTCAAGAGTAATGGATTACCTAGAAACAGGTAGTGACATAAATGCAGAAAAAGTATTCGTTATCGGGCATTCAAGATTGGGAAAGACGGCACTTTGGGCAGGGGCATCGGATGAACGTTTTGCTATTGTCATATCAAATGATTCTGGTTGTGGTGGTGCGGCTCTCTCCAAAAGGATATTCGGTGAAACTGTTGGGATCATTAACCGGGCTTTCCCTCACTGGTTTTGTGATAACTTTAATAAGTATAATGAGAATGAGAAAATGCTTCCGGTTGATCAACATGAACTAATTGCTCTTATTGCTCCTCGTCCGGTGTATGTAGCCAGTGCCTCAAAAGATCTTTGGGCGGATCCATTGGGTGAATTCCTCGGTGCAAAAAATGCAGAACCGGTTTATCGTCTTTTTGGATTATCAGGATTGGGCGTTGATAAGATGCCACCTGTCAATAAGTCGGTAGGTGATTTTATTGGTTATCACGTACGCTCAGGAAAACACGATATTACTGCTTACGATTGGAAACAATACCTAAACTTTGTTGAAAAGCATTTTTCTCTCAAGCGGTAATGCCCAAAGCAGGCATTTAATGAATACTTGTTTTTGACAGGAAATTGTGTACTCAGGGATTTTTAAATAGACTATTTCTTGCCTCGAAAGTTGTAAAGGAAATAAAATAATTTACCTTTATGTTCCATTGTTTGGGTGCGTTCAATTATTATGGATCCAAAACAAAAACATTGCCATGAGACCTATTTATTTTGTCCTTTTTTTACTTTCTTTTCTTTTAACATACGGAAACCTTACTGCTCAAACAGTTGCTCCAAACATCCTCTGGCAAATAGGCCAATCTGACAACAGCGCCTTGGAGTTCGCTTTAGCCCCTTCCGGCTACAAGGACTTTCTGAAGAAAGATTTTGGTTGGGAGAATAAATTTTATTTAATTGGATTTTCAAATCCGAAGAAAGACTGGCCTTATGCTTTACCGGGGCCTGCTGATAGCTGGGGTGGATCATCGGGTGGCGCCGGATACCGGGCAGCAGTAGAAAATATATTATTTGGTATGGAAAAGATTCCTGAGCAGGGGAAATATGAGTTGGTCATTGACCTTTTAGATATGAGCGCCGAGAATCCGCCTTTGTTTAAAGTAACCATTAATGATTCTTCCTGGGAATACCAATTGCCAAAAGGCTCTACTGATAGTACGTTGAATGGGCAACAGACAAATTATAAAGGTTATGTTCTTAAAATACCAGTACCTGCTCATCTCATTAAAAAAGGTGGTAATGAAGTGAGCCTGACCAGCCTGTGGGGGTCATGGCTTGTTTTTGACGATATCAGGATGGAAGGGCCAGATGATGCAA
>CAYRBD010000152.1:0-5361 GCA_964422465.1 uncultured Chitinophagaceae bacterium | reverse complement strand
TATTGAATCCCCGTGGTAGAGTCACCAAGGTATTTTAGCCCGGTATAAAGTGAGTACAATTTGGTATTGCTGGCAGGGGTAAAATACTTATGTCCATTATGCTGATATACAACCTGATTTTTAGCCGGTTCATAAAGGTAGATTCCTATAAATGAACTTTCTAACTTTGGGTTCTTCAAAAGATATTTTATTGCTGCCTTTTTCTGGCCGGAAACCTGAACAGTCAACACAAGAAGAAAAGACGAAAGCGATAAATAACGAAGCAGTCTAAATTTATTTGACACCTTTTATTTTCATTTTAACGGTATAAATAGCAGTAGAGGCCGTGATAAACAAACGGTTTCTCTTTTTTCCAAAAAAGCAAACATTAGAAGACCACGGCTCAGGAATGGGAATATGACCGACCTTGTTTCCAGTCTTGTCAAAAACTGTGATCCCTTTTCCGGCAAGATAAACATTCCCTTTCCGGTCAATAGTCAGCCCATCTGCTCCTTGGTTGACAAAAAGGGTTTTGTTGCTTAAAGAACCATCCCGAGCAATATCAAACTTAAAAATTTTACTGCCCCCAATATCAGCAACATACAGATGTCTGCCATCGGGAGTGCCAACAACTCCATTGGGTTTCTGAAGCGTGGTATCTGCCAGCCTCAAAACAGAATCCCCCTTGGGAAGATAATAGATATACTGCCCCTTGATTGCCGGATCAGGATGCTGGCGTTTCCAATAATCCCGTTGATAATAAGGATCCGTAATATAAATGTCCCCGTTAGGCGCTACCCACACATCATTCGGCCCGTTCAGCCGGGCGCCATGAAAATCTTTCACCAGTATCTTAACCTTCTTGTCCGGACTAATAGACCACAACTGATCATGCTCATCGGCACAGGAGATCAAGTTGCCTTTTGAATCAAAATACATTCCATTAGACCTTCCTGAAGGTTCCATAAAGAGGCTTAACTTCCCTGAAGTACTGTATTTCCAAATGCGATTATTCGGCTGGTCGGTGAAATATACCTCTCCTTTTGCATTGGAAGCCGGGCCCTCTGTAAAACTAAAAGAATCGGCCACTTTTTGTGGAATACCATATACCAGCGTATCTGAAACAACACCACAGGCATGGCCAAAAACCGGAAATGCATACATTAAAAGAGCAATACATAAAAATAAAGAAATAGGAGATTCTACAAATAACTTAATACGTTTTAATCGCTGCATGGGGCCTGAATTTGAGTTTGCAATTCCGTAATTTGTAATTGTCTTGCACAAATATATACAAAAACAACTTATTCATTTTTCATGATCCACTTACTTCTCGGTGGAATAGTTATTTTTACACCCAGATACCGGTCAATATTTTCTGTTGCCTGAAGGATGGTTTCTACGGCGTGATAAAAGAAAGAAGGCGTAATAGTTTCAAAGGAATCACTCACCTGGTGATAATCGGGATGGTCTTCCACTCCATAATAAATAAACGGAATACCCGCCTTGTAGAAAGCGCCCTGGTCGCTCTGAAAAGTCCAGTTGTCAGAGCCCTCTTCCTTCCGGTCATGCCCAAAAAGCAATTTTATTTTACTCTTTTCCCCTGCGCTTTCCAAAAAAGGTTTCAGTTGCGGAAATTGATGTGTACCGCAGGCATACAATTCCTTCTTCTCGCTGTGGCTGATCATATCCATGTTCACATTCAGCTTTACTTTCTTCAGGAAATCTTTTGAATTGCTTACGAAAGCCTTCGCCCCCTGTAAACCTTCTTCCTCTCCATCAAAAGCGATAAAAAGTAAACTGTGTTTTGGAGGATGATTTTCAAAATATTTTGCCAACGCCAGCAGACCGGCTACCCCGGAGGCATTGTCATCTGCACCATTATATATGGAATCCCCATCAATGGGTGGTCTGGCAATACCAAGATGATCATAATGTGCAGAAATAACGATCCAGGAATCCAATTGGCCTTTCACATACCCTAAGAGGTTGGTCCCCATAATTTTTTTACCTTTATATTTAAAAAAGAACGGTTGCTCGTAGGTATTGTACATTTTTTTAAGCCCCGCCTGCTCAAAACGTTTCTTGATATAAAATTGGGCCCTCCGGTTGCCGCGGGTACCTGTTTTCCTGCCTTCCATCTTATCGGAAGAAAGTATTTTTACGTCTTTCATCAACTGTAGGGAATCCACCGACTGGGCACGTATGTTCAGCGAAATGATAACCAATAGAAGCGTGAGAAGCTTTTTCATGAGCATTAAAATTTCTTTTTCTCTTCAAGGCAAAAATTGTACCCGAATCCGGTATAATAATTTGGAGGAAGATAGTCATTTTTTAACATTTCGTGCAAGACAAAAAGCATACCTTTGCATTCAGAAAGTTCTTTAACAAAAAGATTTATTGTCGGGGCCGACTGGTTTTGACAGCATGATCTTAGGTAAGTAAGCATGTCGTGCGTTGTGTATGTTGCACGTTAATCTGAATACTCAACATTTTAACTGGCAATAACAATTATGCCCTGGCTGCCTAATTCTTAGCAATTAGTAGCCATTTATGTCCGAGTGGGTTTTTTCCTGTCTGACCCCTCCGACCGCCCGTCCGCCACAGGTGGACCGGCCATCGACGACAGGATAAGAAGTTGTAATGTCGTGGATAACTTCTGAAAATTGAGCGACTAAGGATGAGGCCGGTTGGTTATCTCCCTCCCCCATCTCGAAAATCAATAGATAACTCAGCATGAAGAAAGCTTATGGAAGACGTGTTTGGACGCGGGTTCGAATCCCGCCGGCTCCACAACCCTCAAACATTTCCTGTTTTTTACCACACCAAAAAAATGTAATTTTGCATGACCTCCGGATTTTTTCGGGCTGCCGACGTATAATAACAAAGGCCGTTCGTACCTCAAAGGTCAATTAATAGGACTGATTGTACTGAAATTCAACCATATATGGCAAAATATATTTTCGTAACCGGAGGGGTTACTTCATCCCTGGGGAAAGGTATTATTGCAGCCTCACTGGCAAAATTATTACAGGCACGGGGGCTGCGGGTAACCATCCAGAAATTTGATCCTTATATCAATATTGACCCGGGAACGCTGAATCCTTATGAGCATGGTGAATGTTATGTTACGGAAGACGGAGCAGAAACCGATCTGGACCTTGGACATTATGAACGCTTTCTGAACAGACCTACTTCACAGGCTAATAACGTTACCACCGGACGCATATATCAAACCGTTATTAACAAAGAGCGGGAAGGAGCCTACCTGGGTAAAACGGTTCAGGTGATCCCCCACATAACCGATGAAATCAAAAGACGGATTTTACTGCTCGGCTTTACCGGCGAGTACGACATTGTTATCACCGAACTGGGCGGCACGGTTGGAGATATAGAATCTCTCCCTTACGTGGAGTCTGTCCGGCAGATGCAGTGGGAGCTGGGGTCTGAAAATTGCCTGGTTGTTCATCTTACTCTTATCCCCTATCTAAAGGCAGCGAAAGAATTGAAAACCAAACCTACGCAGCATTCCGTCCGCATGTTGAGCGAGGAGGGGGTCCACCCTGATGTGATCGTGTGCAGAACCGAAGAACCACTTTATGATGATCTTAAAAAGAAAATTGCTCTTTTTTGTAATGTAAATGTGGATGCCGTTATTGAAGCAGCCGATGTGCCTACTATTTATGAAGTGCCGTTGGAAATGATGCGGGAACGCCTGGACCAGATTGTGATGCAAAAATTGCGGATTCCGATTACCAAAGAACCAGAAATGGGGCATTGGCGCGATTTCCTGTCTAAATTAAAATATCCCAAATCCAAAGTAACTATCGGGCTGGTTGGAAAATATGTAGAACTGCAGGATGCTTATAAATCTATTTTAGAGTCTTTTATACATGCCGGCGCCGTCAATGAATGTAAGGTAGTGGTTCAAAATATACATTCCGAGCACTTGAGCAGAGAGAATGTAAAAGAAAAACTTTCTCATCTGGATGGCATTTTGGTGGCCCCCGGATTCGGGAATCGCGGGATTGAAGGAAAGGTTGCGGCTATCCGGTTTGTAAGAGAAAATAAAATCCCTTTCCTGGGCATTTGTCTGGGGATGCAATATGCAGTAGTAGAGTTCGCCCGAAATGTATTGGGCTGGGAAGGGGCTCACTCTACGGAAGTGGATGAGGAAACCCCTTACCCGGTTATTGGCCTGATGAATGAACAAAAAGAAATCAGTAAATTGGGAGGAACCATGCGACTGGGGGCATATCCCTGCACCCTGAAACCGGATACCCTTGCTTATAAAATATATGATAAGGCTCAAATTAGCGAGCGCCATCGCCATCGTTATGAGTTTAACAATAATTATCTTTCAGATTTTGAAAACGCGGGGATGATTGCCAGTGGAACCAATCCGGATAACAACCTGGTTGAAATGGTGGAGCTAAAAGACCATCCTTTTTTTATTGGCTCGCAGTTTCATCCCGAATTGAAAAGTACCGTCTTAAATGCACATCCCTTGTTTGTGCATTTTGTAAGAGCTGCAGAGCAATATGCAAAAATCCGAAACAACCCTGCTGCTACCGAAACCAAGACGCACGCAGAAGATATGCAAAATAAAGCCCTGGCAAAACAGGAGCAATAGCAAAATGCTTATTTCTTTATATCTTTGAAAAAATATTAAAAATCAATCTTTATGGCATACGACTTAATTGTAATTGGAAGTGGCCCCGGCGGTTATGTAGCTGCAATCCGGGCTTCCCAACTGGGTTTTAAAACGGCTATCGTTGAGCGGGAATCGCTGGGTGGAATTTGTTTGAACTGGGGCTGTATTCCTACCAAAGCGCTGTTAAAAAGTGCAGAAGTAATGGAATATGCTCACCATTCAACGGATTATGGCGTAAAAGTTTCTGGCGCTGAGCCTGATTTTGAAGCTATCATCAAGAGAAGCCGGGGGGTAGCCAATAAAATGAGTAAGGGGGTACAGTTCCTGATGCGAAAAAATAAAATTGAGGTATTGACCGGAAACGGAAAATTGAAGGCCAAAGGAAAAGTAGAAGTTACAGATAAAGACGGCAATGCCAAGACCTATGAAGCAAAGCACATCGTTATTGCTACCGGGGGTCGTTCAAAAGAATTGCCCAATCTTAAAATAGACCATAAGAAAATCATCGGATACCGGGAAGCCATGGTATTAGAAAAACAACCTAAATCCATGATCATTGTGGGCTCTGGAGCCATAGGGGTTGAATTTGGCTATTTTTACAACAGCATTGGAACTAAAGTTACGATCGTTGAATTTTTGCCCCGCATCGTGCCGGTAGAAGATGAGGACGTTTCCAGGGAGTTGGAAAAAAGTTATAAAAAGAAAGGGATTGCCGTTATGACTTCTTC
>CAYRBD010000151.1:0-5380 GCA_964422465.1 uncultured Chitinophagaceae bacterium | reverse complement strand
CCAAAGAATCCGAATCCCATTTGCGGTTGGGTGGATAATGGATTTGCTGGGCGCGGGTCGTCTGGATACCCGAAGTACAAAAAACAAACCCTAAAAATACGGCTTTAAGCAGTAGAATTCTATTAGCATTCATGAATTTTTTATTGCGAAAGTAACCAATTTCAACTTTATCAGTCAGATGCTACAAATCCACCACCTCCGGTGTTTTCTTTGGGCTTATCGGATTAAAATAATAAACCCCCTCCTTTTGATACCACTTAAATTGATTTTTCAGCAGGAGTAAAAATTGCCGGTAATCTCTGTTTTCGGGTTTCGTCCACGCGGCTTCTGCCAGGGCAGCCATGCGGGGGAAGAATAAAAATTCCAGTCTTTTTTCTGATTTAACCGTTTCTGTCCACAAATTACCCTGCATACCCAAAATAAGCTGTGGAACTTGTTCCGCCTCCGGATAAGTATGGGTTGAAAAATCATATACCTGTTTCACCGTACTGAATTTCCCCGCCCAGCGTCTTCCATCAATATGGGTGCTGTCCTGAACAAAATCGAAGTACAAAGGAATGCGCGGGCAAAGGATCACCTGATAACCATCCGTCAGAGCTTTTTTCAATTGCTCCGGCTTGTCGTGACGCCACCAGTAAATAATGGTATTCTTCTTCGGCAAGTGAGCGTCTGTTGCCTCATCCCAGGCAGCTACCTTATTGAAAAACTGCAAAGCAGAATCCGTCATCCTTCTTAAGAAATAATGTTCTACCTCTTTCAGGTTTTCCAAATTTTGATCCTTCATCAGTTCCTGTACATCGGTGTCTTTATTCCAACTCTTACTCCCAAAAGAAACCTCATCACCTCCCAAATGGACGATGGATGAAGGGAATAATACAGCCACTTCTTTTAGAATATCGGTCAGATATTGATAGGTTCCATTTTTCCCGGGATTAAAAGTAAAATTGGCATACTTCCCTGTTCCGCCACCGCTAAATTGTGGATAAGCCCGATTGGCTGCCGTTGCATGTCCGGGCATGTCAATTTCAGGAATCACTTCGATATGTCTGGCTTTGGCGTAAGCCACGATTTCCCGGATATCATCCTGCGTATAATATTTTGCCGGGGCCGAAGAATCCGAATGATTACCAATCCCGCCAACATTGGTCAGCCGGGGGTATTTTTTGATTTCCATACGCCATCCCGGAGCATCCGTCAGGTGCCAGTGAAAGCGATTCAATTTATAAAGAGTCATCCAGTCCAAAAGCATTTTCACCGTCTTTTTTCCGAAAAAATGACGGGATTCATCCAACATAATGCCTCGCCAGGCATAAAGGGGTTCATCTTCTATATTCCAGCAGGGGATCAAAAGACTGCTGCCCGTCTTTTTTGCATGCATGGCCAGTTGTAAAAGGGTCATCATCCCATTAAAAGCGCCCGCTTTATTTTCTGCAGTAACCGTAATTTTATGAGGCTGCATACGAAGGATGTAACCGCCGGGGTTCCCATCAGCGACTGTTCCTATCTGAAGAATTATCCTGGAATTATTGCCCAACTTTGCCACCAGAGGAACGCCGGTATAGTATAAAAGCCGATTTTTAAAAAACGTCGCTGCGTGGGAAAACGAGGAATCTTTTACAAGGAGTATTGATTGTTCATGAAGCATAAAAACACCCTGAGCCTTTTCCGCATGCTGAGGCAGGGGAATAACCGGACAACTTTCCTGGGCAAATGCCAATTGAGAAATCAGGAGTATCGTAATAGAAAACAGTATGTTTTTGAGCATGGGTTATAGTTTTTTTACATATTGAAGTTAATAGTTATCAGAAATGGGACTCAAACCCCAATGTATTCGCTATTCTTGTATCAGTTGGCTAAAGCGACTGCAATGGTTCTCGTAATACATCCTCTTATCCTTCAAGAAATTCGATAGTATTGGACAACTCCTTTAAGGCTTTATCAGCCCATTGAACTTTATACCTATTTTCATATAGTCTATTTTTTAATCCAACCCGCACAAACTTACGCTTTTTCAAAGACTGTATAGCTCTCCATAGCCAAAATTGATACAACTCTTTAGTCAGGATAATTTTACCTATTAGCGATCACCTGCATCATCTGCGGGAATACTTTAATCCAACTCAAAGGTTCCATTCAATTTAATATCTTCCGAGGAAGCCCCTACCATGACTTTAAAGGTACCCGGCTCTACTACAAAATGATTGTCTTTGTTCCAGATGCCCATATCATCCGGGGTAAGGGTAAAATGAACCGTCTTGGTTTCTCCCGGCTCCAGATGAACCCGATCAAATCCACGTAATTTTTTTTCATAAGTGGTTACAGAAGTCACCAATTCATGAATATACATTTGCACCACCTCATCTCCTGCTCTGGTTCCCGTGTTGGTTACTTCAAAACTCACTTTTATCGCTCCCTGGGTATGTGTTTCTTTAGGATTGATTTGAAGGTTGCTGTATTTAAATGTAGTATAGCTTAGCCCATATCCAAAGGGATACAATTTCCCCTTTAACCTGACTTTATCTCCGGCATCTGTTTGTGCATTGGGTTTGGATGGAAAATTCATAGGAAGCTGTCCGACCGAACGCGGGAAAGTCAGGGTGAGTTTTCCCCCTGGATTATAATCACCAAATAAGACATTGGCTACAGCCGTTCCTCCATATTCTCCCGGATACCAGGCTTCCACTATGGCAGGTACTTTTTCTTTTACCCAGTTGAAGCTAATGGGTTGGGAATTGATAAACACCATCACCACAGGCGTACCTGTTGCATACACTTTCTTAATCAACTCCAACTGATGTCCCGGTAAAGCCAGGGAGGTACGAGATTTATTTTCTCCAGCCGTTTCAGTGTTGCCGCCCATGACCATTATAGCCACGTCTGCTTGCTTCGCAACAGCCACGGCGGAATCCATCATAGATTTTGTTTTGGCAGAAGGCGGCCGGGGGAGCACTTCACTTTCCGGCCAGTATTGATCTACCAGATCACAACCTTTGGCATACCGCACATTTACTTTATTGCCGAGTTCTTTTTGAATACCTTCGAGTACGGATACAGCCCGGACCCCTTGCGGACCATAATGCGTGCCGGAATAAGAAGTATTGGTAGCATTGGGACCAATAACTGCCACAGAAGAAAGGTTTTTACTTAATGGTAAAATGGCATTTTTTTGTCCGGACAAGGTGTCATTTTTCAACAGTACAATGCATTCCCGTGAAGCCCGTAAAGCAATTTCTTTATGCTTTGGGTTGTTAACTACCTGAACGGAATGTTCAGCATTTTCTATATAAGGATGATCAAAAAGACCCAGCCAGAACTTCACCCGTAGAATATCCCGAACCCGGCTGTTCAGGGTTTGCATAGAAACCTTTCCGTCTTTAACCGCTTTTCTTAGTGGAAGAATCATGGTTTTGGGAGAACTGAAATTGGTGCGCACATTGAGGCCGGCATTTACGGCCAGGGCTACTGCATCTTCCCGGTTTTCGGCCACATGATGCTTACTGAATAAATATTCCAGGGCATCGCTATCGGATACCACATAACCTTTAAACCCAAACTGATGACGCAGTTTTTCGGTCAGCCAATAATAACTACCTATAATCGGAACACCGTCATAATCATTATAAGAGGCCATCACGCCCATGGCATGTGCTTTTTCAAAAACTTCTTTAAAAGGATAGATTAATAAAGTCAGCGCCTCCCGAAAAGGGATTTGGGGATCGGTACGGGCCATCCCTTCTCTTGCCCCGAAGTTGGCGCTATAAAGGGCATAATGTTTAACCGTAGAAACGATGGTATGATCTTTCTGCATTCCTCTTGTCATAGCCATCCCCAGTTGAGCAACCAGATAAGGAGATTCTCCATAAGACTCTTCCAGTCTGCCCCATCGCTGGTCACGCGCCACATCCAATATGGGGGCATATACATTGGTATAACCCATCGCCCGCGCCTCCTTTCCGGTAATAAGCCCCATTTGATGAACCAGTTCTTTATCCCAGGTATTGCCCATCGCCAGTTGCGTCGGAAAATCCGTAGTGCCATAAGCCTCTACGCCACGGATACCTTCATCCGTAAAGTCGGCAGGTATGCCCAGGCGGGTCTGCTCTATAAAGAACTCCTGTGTTTTATTCATGGCCCGTACATGGTCTTTCACATTGCGGAGCATGGGTAAATCGGGAGTGGGGATGCCCCATTCGATAAAACCATTGAGATGTTCATCAATATTTCCAATACCATCTTTCCAGATTTCATTTTTCCATTCGGGAGTAGGTAAAGAATCTTTAAGCACCCGATGCCAGCCATACAAAGTAGCCATCTGAGCCGTTTTCTCCTCCAAATTCATCTGAGCTATGAGGTCATCCAATCGCTTTTCTACAGGTTGTGCAGGATCTTCATAAATATCCTTTTTACCATTTTTGTTCAGGTCAATCCAGCCTTTGTGATAGATGGAACTTGTTTGAGGTTGAAATTGCTGGGCAAGAGCCAAAAAAGTGAAACCCCAAAAGGCCAACAACAGCAAGAGTACGTTTTTTAAGCTCATAGTTTAAAATTCACTGGGTTTAAAAGTATTTATTCTATTTTCAGATATTTTACTCCCTGCATAGGTAAAATTATCGGATATTTTACCCCTTATACAAGTAAAAATATCGGGTATTTTACCCCTTGCACAGGTAAGGATATTAAAATTTATTATCTTTGCATCCGTCTATACTCAAAAAAAGGGCCATGCAAAGAGCCATACCTGAAGATATTAAAAAACATTTATCCAAAAAGAATATACCATCCTCACGGGAGCCCGGCAAGCCGGAAAATCCACACTCCTCAGACAAGTGGAAACTCATTGCAAAAGTAAGCATTCTCCTTAATGACCTTATAGGGATTCCTGAAATTTAATCCGGTATTGTCCTTTCCTTTTCTCCAATTTATCAACAAGTAAAATCCTGTTTAACGATCTCCCCCAACTGTGTTGCAGGCTGCGATCGGTCAATTTTTTATTTTCAATTTTAACAGCAAAATGTTTTGGATCAAAAACAATAGAAAGATTTCCATTTAGAATGATACGGCCTTCTTTTACCTGTATATCCTGTAGGGGAGTAATTAGGGACAGAAAGAATGCGGAATCGTATTTATTTAATTCATACTTTTCACTCAAAGACACTTCATTATTTTTAAAATCTAGCGTCCGAACCCAAGAGGCCACCCCTGCACTTTCGGGATAAGCACCCGCGATATTCATGGATAAATGAACCCCTTTTTTATCCTTATTAAAATACACCTCTGATGCTTTATATTTACTTCCTGCATGTTGCATCACGCCATTTATAGTAGGTAAATTATGCCAGGCTGATTGCATAGTAAAAATTTTATACCGGTTTTTACTAAA
>CAYRBD010000150.1:0-5478 GCA_964422465.1 uncultured Chitinophagaceae bacterium | reverse complement strand
AAAAAACGGAGTGTCACAGAATGGCTGTAACAACCAAAACACCACGATTATTGGCTGCTGCCAAAGAATTTAACATTGGCAGGGATACCTTGGTAAGCTTTTTGAAGTCCAAGGGCTTTGAAACAGATGATTTCAAGCCCAACACCAGGTTATCAGGGGAGATGTATGAATCCCTGCAAGATGAATTTCAGCAGGATCGGGCCAACAAACGCAAGAGCGATCAGATTGATTTGCCTCGTGGCGTTAGCGTGGGAGGAGGTAAAGAGGAACAACCGGAGGAGAAAAAAACACAAGAAACAGAAGAGAATCAGCCGGAGGAAGTATCCGTAGAAACAAAAGAAGATAAATCTGTGGAGGTTACCGACCAGCAAACAGAAGAGATAAATCAGCCGGAAGAAGCAGGAGAAATTACCGCTACTGCAGAACAATCCGGCGAAACAAAGCAAGAAGTGGAAGAAGAGCAGCTGCCGGTGGCAGAACGTCCACAAGCCCCGGAAACAACCCTTGAGCCGGCCAGAGGGACCTCGTCAGAAAAACAACCGGAACCGACAGAACCTGAGGAAGCACAAAGCGAACCTGAGAAACCCCAAAGAGGAAATGGAGTGAACGTGGTTGGCAAGATTGATCTTTCGGGTATAGATTCTTCTACCCGTCCTAAAAAGGCAGCAAAAAAGAAAGAACAGCCCAAAGAAGAAAAGGCTTCGGCTGCTGCAGAAAGGAAAGAACCTGAAGCACCACAGGCGCCCAAACCCCCTGACGAAGAAAAAGCAGAAACCCCTGCTGAAAAACAACCGGGCGCTGAGAAAGAAACAAGCGAGCCCGAACAGCCGTCTATGATACAAACAAAGACTGTTAAACTCAGTGGCCCCCGCCTGGTTGGCAAGATTGAACTTCCGAAGGAACCCGTTAAAAAAGAGAAGGAAAAAGAAAAAAGTCCCAAGGAACACAAGCGGAAGCGCAAGCGTATTCCACTTGACCGGAAAAATAGCGGCCCGGGTGCCCGACCGCCAAGGAGAGGAGACAGCAGACATGTCGGAAGAGGCCGGAAAGGCAGAGCTGCAACACCCGAGCGGGAGATTGATGAGAAAGAAATTCAGGAAAAAATCCGCGAAACACAGGCAAAGCTTTCCGGTACCAGCAGAAACAAGAGTCTGAAAGCTAAAAACCGAAGGGCCAAAAGAGAAGAGAAGGCCGAACAGCGTGCGGCAAGCGAAGCGCAGGAAAGCAACAAGCTGCAGGTAACCGAGTTTATTTCGGTGAATGAGTTTGCCAATCTCATGGACGTGAGTTTTGCAGACGTAATCAGCAAATGTATGAGCCTGGGTATCATGGTATCTATAAACCAGAGGCTTGATGCAGAGGTTATTGAATTGGTAGCCAGTGAATTTGGGTTTGAAGTAGAATTTATTGACCTGAAGGAGCAAGAAGATCTGATGGATAACGAAGAAGATGATAACCCTGAAGATCTAAAACCCAGATCACCCATAGTAACGATTATGGGGCATGTGGACCACGGTAAAACTTCTCTTCTTGACTACATCCGCAATGCTGCAGTAGTGGCTGGAGAAGTAGGCGGAATTACCCAGCATATTGGCGCTTACGAAGTAACCCTTCCGGAGGGGAAAAAGATTTGTTTCCTGGATACGCCTGGTCATGAAGCCTTTACTGCAATGCGTGCACGTGGAGCCACCGTCGGAGACATAGCAGTTATTGTAGTTGCTGCCGATGATGCCATCATGCCTCAAACCAAAGAAGCTATTTCACATGCACAGGCAGCAGGACTTCCCATGATTTTTGCCATTAATAAGATTGATAAAGAAGGCGCTAATCCCGAAAAAATTAAAGAACAGCTGGCTTCCATGAACATCCTGGTAGAAGATTGGGGAGGTAAATTCCAGTCTCAGGAGATATCGGCAAAGAACGGTACACATGTGGATCAGCTACTCGAAAAAATATTGCTGGAAGCCGAGTTACTTGAGTTGAAAGCCAATCCTGCGCGCCACGCCATAGGAACCGTTATTGATGCCAGCCTGGATAAGGGACGCGGTTACGTAACATCTTTGTTGGTTCAAAATGGTACACTGAACCAGGGAGACATGATTGTTGCCGGTCCGTATTATGGAAGAATGAGGGCCTTATTTAATGAACGTGGCCAGCGCATTGAAGTATCTACTCCCTCCACACCTGTTCAGGTATTGGGGTTGAATGGAGCGCCGCAGTCAGGAGAGAAATTCCGTGTATTTGAGAATGAATCCGATGCGAAAGACCTGGCCAGCCATCGCACCCAGATCATGCGTGAACAAAGCGCTCGTGCCCGGAAGCATATTACCCTTGAGGAAATCGGACGCCGTCTGGCATTAGGCAACTTTAAAGAGTTGAATGTGATTATCAAGGGGGATGTGGATGGTTCGGTAGAAGCCTTGAGCGACTCGTTCCAAAAACTATCTACAGAAGAAATTGTGGTGAACGTGGTTCATAAGGCGGTAGGACAAATTACGGAATCGGATGTGCTGCTGGCAACGGCATCGGATGCCATTATCGTTGGATTCCAGGTTCGGCCCTCCGGTCAGGCAGCCCGGCTTGCAGAGGATGAGAATATTGAGATTCGAACTTATTCCATTATATATACCGCCATTGAGGAATTGAAGAGCGCTATGGAAGGCATGCTCGAGCCGAAGATTGAGGAGAAGGTAGCAGCCAATGTTGAGGTACGCGAAACCTATCGCATCAATAAGATTACTATTGCCGGCTGCTATGTGCAGGATGGAAAAATCAACAGGAACTCCCGGGTGCACCTGATTCGGGATGGTATTGTGATATATACCGGTGAACTGGCTTCTCTGAAGCGCTATAAGGAAGATGCAAGGGAAATAACAGCAGGAATGGAATGCGGATTGACCATCAAGAATTATAGCGATATTAAGGTAGGAGATATCATAGAAGCTTACGATGAGATTGAAGTGAAGCGTACCCTTTAAGTAAATTGAGGTGTCATGAAGCATGTAAAAAAGTTGTTTTTGTCTGGCCTGCTTCTCCTTTCGGGAGCAATTGCCCTTAAGGCGCAGACCTATGTGTACGGAAAAGGAGATAAACCTGCTGCCGATAAAATCATAGCGATTATTGGGAGTAAAATCATCTTAAAAAGTGACCTCCAAAATATGATTTTGCAACAGCGGGAGCATTACGATTCGCTGCCTGCAAATGCTTCCTGTGCTATTTTGGAACAAATGCTGGCACAAAATGCACTCGTTCTCCAGGCGGAGAAAGACAGCCTTCCGGTAAGTGATGATGAAGTAGAGCAGCGGCTGGACCAGCGCATCCGTCAGTTTGAACAAATGTACGGATCACGGCAAAAAATGGAAGAGGTTTTGGGGATGAGCATTTTTCAGATCAAAGATAAATACCGGCAGGATTATAAAGACATCCTTCTGGCCCAGGCCATGCGATCCAAGATTACTGATGAGGTGAAAATAACCCCTACCGAAGTAAGGGCGTTTTTTGATTCTATCCCTACGGACAGTTTGCCCTTCTTTAAATCGGAAGTAGAAGTAGGACAAATCGTGATTAAACCGAAACCGGATCCAACAGTCGTTGATTATACCATAAAACAACTGAATGATTTGAAAAAGGAAGCCCTGTCAGGCAAAAAGTCTTTTTCTTCACTGGCTAACCTGTACTCCAATGACCTTGCTACGGGAGGAAAGATATTGACCATCGACCGGACGGAGAAGCAATTTGACCCCAACTTCGTAGCCGCAGCATTCCGGCTGAAAGATGGTGAGATATCGCCGGTTTTCAAAAGCCAGTTTGGCTATCACATTATTCAGATGGTAAAGCGGGAGGGAAACATTGCAAAAGTACGTCATATCCTGCTGATCCCACCGATTACCAGCAGCGATGTAAACAAGGCTATCGAGAAGCTGGACTCGGTTCGTTCCGATATTATTTCAGGTAAGCTCACCTTCGGCCAGGCGGCTTCCTTATACAGTACAGATGACAACCTTCAGGGGGGAACCAAAAATACCGGGGGAATGTTTACCATGCCGGATGGCTCTACCTTAATGAGTATGGATGCGCTGGACCCGGCTGTGGTGCTTTCACTGGATACCATGAAGGTAGGAGAGATATCTGCGCCCGCAGCTTTTCTTCCCAACCCGCGCATGCGTGAACAAAAGGCTGCGCGTATTCTCTATCTTAAATCCAGAAGTAAACCCCACCGTGAAAGCCTGAGTACGGATTATAGCAGGGTGCAGGAGCAGGCATTGCAAAAGAAGCAGTTTGAAGTATTGAACGATTGGTTTAATAAACACATGTCTGACTTTTATCTCCATATAGACCCCGAATATGAGGGTTGTAAAAACATTACACAATGGACGGATATGTCCGGTAAAATGGAGAAGCAAACCGGCCAAAAAATCAACTGAATCAGATGAGTACCCGTATTATTACCTATAATGTCAACGGAATTCGTGCAGCCATCAAAAAAGGTTTTTTGGATTGGCTCGCCACAGACCCGGCAGATATTCTTTGTCTTCAGGAAATAAAAGCCCACAAAGAAAATATTGATGCAGAGGCAATAACAAAACTGGGCTACCATCAGTATTGGTATCCTGCCCAAAAAAAAGGCTATAGCGGGGTTGCTGTTTTTTCAAAAAAAGAACCTGTCAAGGTTTTTTATGGTAATAACATCCAGCAAAGTGATGCAGAAGGGCGCGTGCTCCGGCTGGATTTTGACGACTGGATGCTGATCAATGCGTACTTCCCCTCGGGTACCTCGGGTGAAATCCGGCAGGCTTACAAGTATCAATGGCTGGATGAGTTCTACAATTACGTAGGACAATTTACAAAAGAAGGAAAAAAGGTGGTTATTTGCGGTGATTATAATATATGCCACAAGCCAATAGATATTCATGACCCCGTGCGTAATAAAAACTCATCCGGGTTTTTACCTGAGGAACGGGCATGGATGGATAAATTTTTTGATTCCGGGTTTATTGACTCTTTCCGGTATTTTCATTCGGAACCTCACCAATACAGTTGGTGGAGCTACAGGGCCCGGGCGCGAGCAAAAAACAAAGGATGGCGCATTGATTATATAAGCGCATCTCAGCCTTTAAAAACCAAATTAGAAGATGCGGACATACTGCAGGAGGTGGTCCACAGCGATCATTGTCCGGTGCGCCTTCAGCTTGATGTAAAATAGCATAAACAGGGCCGTTTTGCTTATTTTTCTTCAGCAAAAGAAGATTTTTTGGAAATTTTCCGAAATTTTTTTTTGAGATTACTACAAAAACAGACTCCCTCCGGACAACAGCCATACGAACGGCATTTCTTCCCATTTTGAAATCTCAATCTGCTGAAACCCTTTGCCATACAGCCTTTCAGGATTATTGGACAAGGGACCCGCTTTCCTTCTTTTTATTTTTCCTGACTTGTCCGCTCTTTTGACGGAGGGAAAAGTACCTACTGATTATCAAC
>CAYRBD010000149.1:0-5528 GCA_964422465.1 uncultured Chitinophagaceae bacterium | reverse complement strand
TGGAGTTCCTGAAAAGTCAGAGGCAACGATGGGATAGCTGTTGTTTCTTATATAAGAAAAAGAGGCACGCGGTCGGGCGTGCCTTTTTTAAGTTAACGCATGGTGCTTTATAGAATTTCAGTAGTTTGCCGGACGGCATTTTGCTTAGTACGATTGGGATAACCACACGCTGGTGCAAAGCAACGGGAGAAAAAAATAAGAATACAGACGATATGGGAAATAAAATATTCCAATCGGGAAAAAAGCTTCTCCTGCCTATCTGAAGTCTTTCCAAATTATCATAAAAGAACCCCGGGAGGATAATGTACTTTTTCCAGGAATAAACCCTGGGCAGGAGCTGAAAAGTCTGCGAGCCCACTTTGACGCTTTTCAATGATCGTCCTGAACTCCTCCAGACTTATTTTCTCCCGGCCTACCTGAAGGAGCGTGGCCACCAGCCCGCGTACCATTCCCCGGAGAAAACGGTCTGCGGTAATTAAAAACCAAAACTGTTCTTCATGCCTTTGCCACCGGGCTTCCCGGATAACACAATCATAAGTTTTTACCTGGGTATTACGTTTGGAAAAAGACCGGAAGTTTTTGTATTCCAATAACAATCCGGTAGCTATTTGAATTTTTTTCCAATTCAGGGTATAGGGATAAAAATATCCAAAGTCCTTTAAAAAGGGATCCTTTTGGAGATAAAGAATATATTTGTAGGATCGGGCAATGGCCGAAAACCGGGCATGTGCTCCTGGCGCCACGGGGTAAATGGCCTTGAGTACGATCTGAGGGGGCAGGATAGCGTTCACTTTATAATGCCATTCCTCCGGAAAAGGAGACTCCAAATCCAGATGTAAAAAATTTTGGCGGGCATGTACTCCCGCATCGGTGCGGCTGGAACCGGATGTGTGTACCGGTTGTTTTAGCAGAATTTCGAGGCTGCGGTTAATCTCTTCCTGAATGGTATTTGCGTTTCGTTGCACCTGAAAACCCGAATGCTGATCTCCCTTATAAGCAACTTCTAAGAAATATCGAAACATACAAGGCTTTTTACCGGATAAAGGCTTCCAGTTCCTTCTGATATCCCGGGTTATTTAAAGTGCCGGTCAGGGAACCATATTGATCTTTATCTGAACAATAGGGGTAAGCGGCTTTAAGGAATTGAAGTTTGTAGTCATCTGACCCGAACAGATAAACCAGTTCTTTTATTTGTTTTGTAGAATAACAGGTTTCTCCGGAAAAATACCGCCTGGCAGAGCGAAGCATGGATTCTTCACTTTTTTTAGAGGCGATTTTTCGCCTGATTTTTGTAAATTGGTCTTTATCGGCCGGACTACTGCAGGAAATAGTTCCTTCAGAGCCGGCGATAAATTTCTGGTCTTCTCTGGCACGGGTTCCGGAGTCCGGAGTGGAGGTACTGAACAGGGGTTTGGCTATACTCGGTTTGGCAGTGCTATCCGTTGAGTGGTCATTGGTTTGTGCTATTAATCGTTCAAAAAGAGTGGGTTTATTTTCGCGATTCTTTTGCTTTTCTTCCCGGCGTTTTTCTTTTTCCTGCTGTCTTAATTCTTTTGTTGTTGTGATTAAAGTATCTTCCTCATTTCCTCCGGGTAAAAGCTGCGTATCTTTTTGAATGCCCGAATCGTTTTCATTCTTAAATTGAATAAAAGTGAGGTCTTGTGTCTCAGGCTTTGGTGTTTGTAGGGTAGGCTCCTCTACGGATGGAGGTTCCTGAACCTCCTCATTTTTGTTTTCGTCCTGGGGAAGATTATTGGGTTGCTCTTCTTTTGAAGGATTAATAAGATCGGAGAAACTGAGTTTTCTTTTTGTCTCCTTTTCCGGTTCTTTTTCTTCTTGTTCTGTTGCTGCTTCTTGCTCCGGCTCTGCTTTCTTCTGTTCTATTTCTTCTGCAGGTTCCTTTTTGCTTTTAGGTGGGGTATTTGTTTCGCTACCGCCTCCCGTTACGGCATTCAACATGGTTTCAAATGGATTCTCCGTTTCCTCCTTGTTAAGATTAGCTTCGGGCTTTCCCTCTTCTTTTTGAGAGGGCTTGGCGCCGGAAGGTTGGACGGCTAACAGAGAATCGATATTTTGGGGTTCCTCTTCCTGATTATTGGCTATGGTGGGCCGGGTAGAGGTTAATATCCGGTTGCCGGCGGAGGTGGCCACTTCTTCAGGTTTTATGATCTTCTTGCTTTGAATGTCTTTTAGAATCAGTTTGCTGTTAGCTTCTTCCAGAAGAAAGCCCTTATCGCCTGCGCTCCCAATGTCTATTTTAAATGCGGCTTCCGGCACTTTCCTTTTTGCGAAACCAATGATAATCGGGTAGGTGCCTTTCTGTAACTGTGGTAAAATCAAATAGCCAGCCTGTGTACTGCTCAGGAGAGAATCGTTCATTTTTACATAGAAAGGTGTTCCATTTTGGCTTTGGATATACAAAAAGTGGGATTGCGCGGGGGCAAGAAAACCAAGTCCCACGCAAAAGAATAGGGTTAGAACAAATTTGTGCAACTTTCCGCCTGTCATTATACTCACTTTAAAATCTGCTATTTTGATTTAATAATTTACAAAAATAAGAAAAACCAACTCTAACCTTCACATTTTGTGCCAATTGACTAAAATTTAAGATAATTTGCTATATTGTGCCTATTAAAAGAAGTGATGTCCTTGAAGCCTCTGTTATTTTTGGCACCCCTCTTATTTCCGATTTTCTCTAAAGCCCAAAATGGGAATGATACGGGGAATATCCAAAAAAGAAATATTCCCACGCTGCAAATTGTTTCCAGTCCTCAAACACCCACTTTAAAGGATTATAAACTCGCAGCTACCCGTAAGAACGATTTGGTTTATACCCAACTGAAGGTACGTTTTGATTTTGATTCTTGTTTCCTGTATGGAGAAGAATGGGTTACGCTTCAGCCTCATTTTTATCCTCAGGATTCGCTTCTTTTGGATGCAAAGGGAATGGAGATTCAGACAGTGGCCCTGGTGATCGGGAGACAAACAAAAAAGTTGAAATACAAGTATGACCAAAAGGAATTAAGGATTGCGTTAGATAAAACTTACCAAAAGGAAGAGCCTTATACTTTATATATAAAGTATGTCGCCCGTCCCAATGCGTATGCGGCTGCCAGCCCCGGAGGGAGCGCTTCTGTAACTTCTGATAAAGGCCTCTTTTTTATTAACCCGCAACATAAGGATAAATACAAACCCACCGAAGTTTGGAGTATGGGATATCCGGAGTCCAATTCCGTTTGGTTTCCTACGATAGATAAACCGGATCAAAAATCTACAGCACAAATTACGATAACTGTTCCAGATACGCTGACTACTTTTAGTAATGGCATTTTGATCAATCAAAAAAAACATGCCAGGGGTATGCGATCAGATACCTGGAAAATGAGGTACCCCAATGCTCCCTATTTATATACCATTGCCGCGGGGCCTTTTGAAGTGGTTAACGACCATTGGAAAAATATCCCCGTTCGTTATTTTGTTGAAAAAAAATATGTGGCTGACGCAAAAGCCATTTTTGGACATACGCCGGAGATGATTGCGTACTTTTCTAAAATCCTGCGAACCCCTTATCCCTGGAAATCCTATGATCAGGTTGTCGTCCGGGATTTCATAACCGGCGCGATGGAGAATACCACGGCTACTATGCATGGGGAAGCGCTTTATAAGACGAAAAGACAGTTGCAGGATGATGGTTATCGCAATGAGTCTGTTATTGCTCATGAATTGTTCCACCAGTGGTTTGGAGATCTGGTTACCTGCAAATCCTGGAGTAACATTACCCTGAACGAATCTTTTGGAGATTACGGAGAAATGCTGTGGGCGGCCTATAAATATGGAGAGGACCTGGCTGATCAACATAGTTACGAGGCAATGCAACGGTATTTTTATTTTGCTGATACCCATGAAGACCACCCGTTGGTATGGCATTATTATCCGGATAAGGAAGATGTTTTGGACGCAGTTGCCTACCAAAAAGGAGGTCGAATCCTGAATATGTTACGCAATTATGTAGGAGATAGTGCCTTCTTTGCATCCCTCCATTATTATCTGGAGAAAAATAAGTTTAGTTCGGCAGAGGCGGTACAATTGAAGTTGGCTTTTGAGAAAGTCACCGGACGAGATATGAGCCTTTTTTGGAACCAATGGTATTATAGAAAAGGCTATCCCAGTTTGGCTATCCGGTATCAGTATGATGAGGGAAATAAAATAGTTCGTGTGATTGTTCGGCAGATCCAGGAAGAACCGGTATTTATGCTTCCTTTTGCAATTGATGTTTATGAAGGCGGAAGAAAAGAACATCACAAAGTGATCATGATGCAGCGTATTGATACGTTTAGTTTCCATTATGCTGTAAAACCTGATTTGATTAATGTAGATGGGGATAAAGTACTGCTGGCAAAGTTCAAAGACCACAGGCCATTGGCCAGCTATATATACCAATACAAATATGCCGGAAAGTATCTGGATCGCAGAGAGGCAATTGATACTTGTTCTCAGGCGCAGGATTCCAGCCTTGCTGCCCGGAAATTGCTTTTGGCGGCATTAAATGATCCGTTTTATGGACTTAGAAAACGAGCTATTCAATCATTGGATTTGAAAAACCCCGGTATCCTCCATTCCGCCTCGCTGATTTTGAAAAAGTTGCTTTTTCGAGATAAACATTCTTCAGTTCGTTCTGCAGCTCTGGTGGCGCTAACTGCCGAAGAGCCCGATCTGTATAAAAAAGAAGTGCTACAGGCACTTATGGATACTTCATTAGAAGTGGAAAGTACGGCTTTGGGTATTTTGAACGACATGGCCCCTCGGGAGGCTTATAAACAGGCTAAAAAATTACAGGCTATTGCAGAGGCACCTTTGTCTCAAACCATTTGTACTATTTATGCTCAACAGGGGTATGTTGCTGATTTTGATTATGTCAATAAATGGGTGCATGAAACCGGAAGTTTCGATAAATTCAATTATCTTAATGCTTGGTTTCACATGCTGGGTACCTCTGTAACAGAGAATGCTGTTATCAAAAAAGAGTTGAGCTCTATGATAGACTTCGTAAAGGTAATTGGTCCGCGCTATGGTTATTATATTGTTGGCCTTTTAAATGATTTTATAAACGAAAAACGAAAAGCTTCCAGACATGCTACAGGGGAGGAATTGAAGGTACGGCTCAAAAAACAGGCTGAATTTGGCAGGCAGATACTAAGCGAGGTAGAACGGTTATTGGAGTAATTTGAAAAAGAGGAATAAAATATTTTAAAAAAAGTTTTGCTGTTAAATAAAGACGTCCTACCTTTGCAACCGCTTTCGACGTAAGGCGAATAATTGTTCTTTAAAATGTTGCTCATTAGGATTATATATATAGTTTATATATTGTATTTATTAATCTTTTTTATGAGCTGGGACAGAGTTTATTTGATTAATAAAAAATGATGTCCTACCTTTGCGACCCCTTTGGTGAGAATAGAGGAGTAGAGAAGAGGGGGGTGGTTAAAAAAAATAAGGAAAAAAGGTCTTTGAGAGTTAGGGAAAAGCAG
>CAYRBD010000148.1:0-5593 GCA_964422465.1 uncultured Chitinophagaceae bacterium | reverse complement strand
GGAGTGATATCAATGCCAAGGGGATTGTGAAGGTACTCGGTACGGAGGTTGTGGATACTCAAATTGGGACCACCCTCATTGCAAGAAGTCCAAAGAACTACAAAGAAGAAACCGATTAAGAGAAGCATCCTTTTAAGCATATCAAGTTATTTTCATAATTTATCCATTAAAAAAGCCTTTCTTAAGATCAAAGGCGAAGATAATCAGATAGAATATTCTGGTCATCCTGTAGTATCCTGCATTAGAAGTTACATTAAAAAATTAAGTATTCTACTATACTCATTGTGTAGATGACAATTAATATTTAACTTCCTTAATGGTCACCGGTCCCATCAATCCTGACGGATCCAAGGGACTATCTGGATTATATGGGTTTATATCTGTTTGTGTCATACGTTTTTCGGGGGATAATTCACTATCTCCTATCAGGCGGTTTACCCAGGTGTTCACTACCTTTATTCTCAGTTTATTTTCTCCTTTTTTAATAGCATCTGTAATATTTAGCTGCCAGGGATTCGTCCATACGCTGCCTGCCTCTTTTCCATTTAAAGTAACCTGAGCCATTACTTTCACCTTCCCTAAATTCAGATAAAGAAGAGAGTCTTTGGGCACTTCAGACATATTAAACTTGATTTCGTAAACAGCAGTACCTGAATAATATTTAATCGCATCTTCCGGCCGCTTACTCCAGTCTTTTAATTCTTTGAAAACAACAGGCGGTGAAGGGCCTTGCATAGAGGATTTAAAGGTAACTTCCCAGGGGCCCTTGATTTCAGTGACCTGTTTTTCTTTGGGGAAATTAGTTCCGGTACCTTTTTCTGTACTGATTTCTTTTCTGAATACGATAAAACCGCTTTGATCACCTTTTAACCGTATGGGTACCTTAATACTGTGCTGATCTTGAGTAAATCGGGGCAAAGGCCTGGTAGCTCCGGTTACCGCGTCCCACCATTCGGGTTGTTTCCCGGTTACTCGAAAAGAAGGGGATATATGGAGGGTTGAATCACTCTGATTGGTCATAAAATAAATATCCGCTTCAGGTGTTTTCCGATGCGTGTACAATACAGGTTTATTTTCTGCTACTTTAAAATCTGGAATTACCTTTAAGAATTTAAAGGCCTCTTCCATACTCATCCCATCCAATACTCTTCCTTTGCCATAATGGACCATTTTCACCTGCTTACCATCGCAGTCTTGCCAAAGTTTCGCAGCAAGTTTTTTCACCTCTTTATCCGCTGCAGGATAATTCTGCAGGCTGGGCGACCTTTCGGGCTTGGGGCCCAAAATAGTAGCGCCTTCTTTCACCAATTTTATAATGGCTTTTAAGACTCCGGGGCGCATAGTCTTTTCGGGAGGCAACACCAAGAGTTTATAAGATATTCCATCAGGTAAAACCAAATTACCATCTTTTACTTGTAATCTATTTTCAATTACTTCCGCATTAATCCAGTCATAAGAATAACCGGCAGGTAATTCCGGATCACGAATCCCAGTCATTTTGGGAGCATCTTCACCAATGTAATAGGCTACATCTTCTACCGGGTTCCCTTGTTGCAACATAAAATTGCAACGCCGCAAATAATCAAAATAAGGTTTGGCCATACTAAACCAGGTATTCTTGCGATTAAACTCCGTCCCGAACCAGGCATTGATACCGGGCTTTGGCTGATCATGGGGTTGCGAAATATAAACATGCAGCAAATTGCTATTTACGCCCTGCGTAAAAGCCCAGTCTCCTCTTCTTTTCAGATAACCGGGATAGCGTTGGAAGGTTTTTCCTGCAGCCGTAAAGGATTCTGCGTACACCTTATTCTTTCCATAAATATGTGCTGCTGAAGAGGCATCCTTTAACTCTATATCCCCAAGATCTCCTTCGGCCCAAAATTCCCCACTCACTTCATCAGATTGGCCGCCATATTGCAGGAATTCGGCAGGAAATCCCCAATGTCCATAATTTTCCAACCAAGTCTTTAAACCATGCTGATGGCTCAATTTCCTTAAGCCTCCTACATATTGATAAGCAATTCGGTCGGCTATCAACCGGCGCATGTCCCATAAAAAACGATTAGACTGATCCGCATTTCCCACAATACACCCGTCTAATACAGGAAGCCAAGGCAATGGATTGTAACCATATTGCTGTTCAAAGTCTTTGGCAAATCCATCCGTCCAATCCTCAGAACCAGTTTCATAACTATCTGCCACTACATACTTTAATGCTTTCCGGTCTGCTTCAGGTACTTTTGACAATACCAGGCCTATGAAGGCATTAAAATGATTTTTCAAATCTTTAGTACTCATCTTATCTACTTCTAAGCCGGTAGCCTCTGGAGTGGCCGGGGAGTTGGTAACTCCGGTGGGTACCATGCCGAACTGCATAATCGTCCATTTTCCCAAAGGTGCTTCCCAATTTAATGTCCCATTGCCATCTACATGTGTAGTGATATCTATTACTGAGTCCGGATTGAGAATCATTGCCGGCTGATAAGCTGTTTCTTGCCCGGGCCATCGGTAGGCATTCCACATCGGATGCGGTGTTTGGAACATTTTTCCCAATTGTTTTTCAACATATCTTTCCAGATATGGTTTAGGGGTTAATTGAATTTCTGACAATCCTCCCTGACCTGAAAAGTGGGAAAAAACCAGCCTGAAATCTTTCCCTTTTACTTCAGGGAATGAAATAGCCACCGGACCATAGGGCATAAAGCCTACATTTTTATTGGCATTGGTCCGGTCAAATTGAAAACTTTTAATCGTCCGATAATGCGCCCCCTCCTTCACTTCCAATTTAACCCGGGTTTTGAAAGGAGTGGTTGATGGATATAACAAGAGGCTACGGGCCGTTATTGGCTGATTCCATCTTATGTTTATACGGAGTGCAGCAGTTGATTGAGATAATGGTGGGAAAATGCAAGCCGTAGTTGTATCCCCATCGAACAGACTTGTGCCGTTGGTAAGCTTTACATTGCTGGTAATGTGAGGCACAGCAACCGGCCTTTTCTGCCCCCCAAATTCAGGAGTAGGGAAAGCAAGGACTGTAGTCCGTTGAAAATTACTGTCCGGTGCATCCAGAATCTTTTGCAAATGAAGAGGTCCCTGTACCTGAAAACTGGTATGTGCCAAATATCGCATGGCCTCTGATGGCTTAACCCAGGGCCCTCCCGACTGGCTCCAGCCCGGGCTGTTGAACATACCAATCTGTATGCCCAGGCTGTCGGCAGCCTTAAAAGCCTGTCTTAAAATAGCCCACCATTTTTTGCTGAGTAGCTTTACCTGATTTGCTGCATCTCCATGCTCAGTATCTAAACCAATATTTCCGATATAGGCCCGGCCAATACCCGATTTGGCCATAGCTGATAAATCTTTAGTCACTCCTTCTTTAGAAATATTTCCATTGATCCAATACCAATAGATACTGAGTTTAGTGGAATCAGGAGGTGTTTTAAAACCTGACTCCATAGAATTTCCATATCCTGGATTATAAGATTGGCCACAGGCTGATACCAAAAATATTGATAACAATACCAAAAATTGAATTGACGTTAAAACGCTGTGAATAAATTTCATTTCTTCTTATTTCTTGTGTTGTAAATAGTCTCCTTCTCCCCTCTTCCACCTGTAAGTAAGCCGAAAAACTATAATAAGATTTTGTCTTTCATATATTATTTTATTTTCCAACTATAGATAGCCGCATCCCCGGGAGCAATTTCCATTGTATCCATATAATCACTTGCCGGAACTGCCGATCCGTCTTTTAATACTTTCATTACGTCAGAATCACATCGTATGGTCAGTGGCATGCTTCTCTTAAAATTCCTATTAACGACCATAAGAAAAGAATATTTCCCGTTTTTAAGAATAGAAACAATAGCACCCATTCCTTGTGTAGAAAGTTTCGTTATCGGAGAAGGAAGACCCTCAAGCCGCATTGTACCATCAGGAATAACTTTACCCAGTTGACGAACAGATTGGACTTTCGCTCCCTTGAAAACTCCTGATAAACTCTTTATTTCTTTATTGATCAGCTTAATACGGTCATATACTTCACTACGATTCCCTTTTAACGTAATAGGACCATGATGGAAATCCCAAGTATTACTCTTAGGTGTCCAATAGGTAAAATATTCTATTCCCTGAGCACCATAAGCCAGGTTGCTATAAACCTGAAGCCTTAATTGAGCAAGTGTTGGTATGGGATATGAAGCATGTGAAGTAGTAAGTGCAAAAGCCCAAAAAGGAAGCCCGGCTTTTCTGGCTTCATCAGAAAATATTGCCAAATTTTGATACCAGCTATCCCTGATCGTATCCCCGACCACTGGATAAAAATCAAAAGTCAAAAGTTTTACAGGAACCTCCTCTATAAACTTATGTACATACTCCCGGTAGTTTTTCACACCCATTTGCTGCATATCAGCATAATTTGGCAATAAATTAATATAACAAAAACGAGTGTCATCAATAGCACGTATCTTCTTTACCCACTCCCCAAGCTCCTTAAATTCTTTAGGACCAGGCTCGTCAGTAAGGAAATAACCCGCAACAGCCGGATTATCCATAAATTCTTTAACCGTTTTTTCTGTCTTTGATCTTAATTCGGGACAGGAAATAATGAGCTTTACTCCCGCCTTATGAGCTGCTTTTAATGCTTTTTTTAACTCCGATGTCCCTTTAAAAAAGGTAAAGCTAAGGCTAAATCCTGCCTGTCTTAATTCTTCATACCGGGATAAAGAGGTTTGCTCTGCAGGAATACTATACCAGGCAAGAATGGGTATTTGATTTGAAAGTATTACATTATTTTGTGCAATTCCTTTAGAATTTATCAAAATAAAAAAAACAGTCAATGCATAAAAAAAGGATGTGAGTTTTGACATAACTTCTTATCTTAATGATTAAATATTGCTATTATTTTTTCCAAATACAGCGATAATTAAACCGACGATTCGGTGCACTATCTCCATTAATACAAAGAGATATCTGGTTTTTTAAATCTTTCGGATGATCGCACCAATGAAAATCAAAAGTAAAACCATCCCCTTTTAAGCCTAATAATTTTCTCGGGACAGCAATCTCCAATTGATTATTCTCGTAATTATATCCCAACCTGCTTATCTCTACCCATTCCTTCTTATCTGTATCATATTTCATTAAAGAAGTAGTTCCTTTATTTATATTTTTATTGATAAGAAAATCATACCCCCACCATCCGGTTTGAGAATTTTTATCGGCATCTATAAACAGCAACATCCAATTTTTACCTGTATAGGGAGTCAGTGGCTCATTGGTTTCCACATAAAAGTAGATATTCTTTTTATCCACAGCTACTTTACTTGTTATAATATCATTCCTGCCTGAATTATTCGTATAATGAAGTCCTCCATAACCATTATAATCCCTGTGATAAGTGTCTCCTTTTGCATCCCGGTATTCTGTAGCAATATTTTTCCAATCCGAAAAATCGTATTTTATTTTTATTGTATGTAAACCTTTCAAAACAGGTATGGGACGGACTCCTTTATAACGTCGTATATTCTCTGCCATTTGCATATAATAATTATCCGTATAGCCTCCCTTCATCGGACCTATCGTCCTATTA
>CAYRBD010000147.1:3391-5627 GCA_964422465.1 uncultured Chitinophagaceae bacterium | reverse complement strand
CTAATTAATAGTATCCTCCGATAATATATTATACATGAGAAGCCCACCTCTACCCGTCATGAATAATTATATCAAAGATGAGATTGCTTCGCTTCACTCGCATTGGCAGCGTAAAATCTCACCTCTACCGGTCATGAACGATCATACCAAAGGGCTGCGGCCCCCAGCAATCCACAATTTTTCAAAGTGGATACCTTTATCTGGAAGCCATCAAGTGATTTAGAATAAGCATAACTTTGCAGGGTTTCCCACAATGTTTTTTGAAAATAAGGATAAGCCTGACTTATAGAGCCCCCGAGGATAACCCTTTCCGGATCATAAGTATAAAGAATCATTTTCATGGCATTCCCCAGGTGAACACCAAATTCTTCAAAGCATTTTAAAGCTGCAGGATCACCTTCCTTTGCCAGATTAAAAACAGTTTCCCCCTCCTGTTGATATATCTTTTTAAAAAACTGCCCACTGGCGTAGTATTCATAATATTGATCCAGGTAATTTACCATTCCAAATTCTCCTGCACCACAATTGGGCCCGGCATATAATTTATCGTGGATGATAATACCGGCGCCCAATCCGGTGCCAATCGTTAATCCAATGAAAGAATGACAGGATTTCCCTTCACCAAAATATTTTTCTCCCAATGCAAAGCAATTGGCATCGTTATTCACCCAAACAGGAATATGATACCTTTCTTCCATCAGGCTTTTCAATGGGACTTCTTTCCATGAAGGAATATTCTGAACATCATATACGATTCCCCGTGCCTCATCTACCACACTCGGCACACCAATACCGATGGCTTTAATTTCCTCAGTCATGATCTGATCAGTAAGCCGGAACAATTCCGACAAGACTTCTTCCTGCGTTCCGGTTGCCGTCACTTTTGTTTCCTGCAGGGCAGTCAGGCTCTTCTCTTTTACGATTCCACCACGTATTTGGGTACCTCCAAGGTCAATACCAATTACAGAAGAAGTGTGCATCATTATTTTTTCATTTTTTTCTTCGACCGGATGGTCTCATTTGAGATAATAGGTTTAGCCCAAAAACCAATACTTAAAACATATCCTAAAGTAAGGTAAAGAAATAACATACCGGTACGCAAGCCAAAATGATCTCCTATCCAGCCAATAATTAAAGGAATAATAGCTGCTCCCGTAACCCCCGTAAGCAAGATCCCTGAAAATGCACCATGGTGCTCCTCCAGGGAGTTCAAAGCAAGTGAAAATATAACAGGATACATTACAGAAGCAAAAAATCCGATAAGGGGAAATGCCACCAGAGACACACTGCTGCTTGCAGAAAATAGTCCCAGACTCAGACAAACTATGGCCAGTATGGCAAAGCCGATAAGTACTTTACGGCTATCCCATATTTTGAGCAATACCAGCCCCAATAAACCACCTGCAGTCATCAATCCCCAAAAATAAGACACGGCTCTGGCTCCGGTAGTCTGCGGATCGTAATGGTGGTAAACCTGTAGAAATTGGGATATCCAATTGGCCACTCCCTGTTCCGTACCTTCATAACAAAAGAGCCCGATAAAGAAGAGAATGACAATTGGATTTTTTAAAAGCCTGGCATGCGCTTTTAACGGCCCCGCCTTCTCATCCTCCTTCAATTCTACTTTTTCAAAACGAGATGCTGCTATAATAACAATCATAACAACACTAATCACCGCGAAAAGCCAATATAGAGATATCCAGGGCAGATTGTCGGGTACCATAGAAGACAAGGCAGAGAGTATGCCCTTACGCTGGGAGGAAGCATTGTTCAGATTCAATACTAAGTAAGAATAAACCAACGGACTAATAAAAGAAGCCAATCCAAAAATCAATTGAGCCAATACGGAATTAAAAGCATAATGTTCTTCTCCTCCTGAAGTCCGAAGAAGTGGATTAATAACCACCTGCAACATAGCCATTCCACAACCAATTAAAAAGAGGGAAATTACGGCTGTCAAATAATTAGGAAAAACCGCCAGAAGTAATGCTCCAATAAAAGCAATAATAAAAGCAACAATCATCATCTTCTTGCCACTATATTTCTCAATTAATATCCCTGAAGGAATAGACATGACACCATACGCAATAAAGAAGGCAAAAGGAAGAACGGCTACCAGGGTCAGGTTTAAATTAAATCCCTTGATAATAGCCGGTATCAAGGGCCCTATAATATTGGTCAGAAAGGAGATGACAAAAAATGTCAACATAATCAAACTAACGATATAGTAGTTTCT
>CAYRBD010000147.1:0-3291 GCA_964422465.1 uncultured Chitinophagaceae bacterium | reverse complement strand
AATAGCGTGATGTAGTTCTCCTTCCAAAATATGGGGACTACTGAAGCATTACTCTTTTTCTTCTTAAGGTCAAGATGGATCATAAATGCCAGATGATCGCCTGGATTTTTTAACCGTACTTTTACAAACGTAGTATCCTTTTTCTTACTAACGGACTGGATTACTTTTAACTTCACTTCCGGCAACTGTTGCAACATCTTTAAATCTGCAAACTGAGATTGTGGCGTTATATACCAGTTAGAGGCGGCTTCATTCAATTTATCCTTCTGAGTAGATAGGGCATAGAAATTAGTGCTGCGCAATTGCACCTTGTTATTATAAAGCTTTAAATCCAGAAACCAGGTCTTGCTTAGATTCAATGAATCGGGTAATTGAAAAACCGGCTTGGTCTGTCGGCCCTCTAATATTTTTACAGTTACTTTCTTTTTTAAGACCGGTTTTAAATTAAAGTCCAGTACTTTAATCTCCACAGAAAGCTTTCGCTGCTTCTTTAGGCTATTGTTTCCAACTTCTATTGTCCGATGACCATAATTATAAGATACATGCAAAGGTTCATTCGCTTTCCGCGCCCCATAGAAAGCGCCTGTAGGCATAAGATAATAGTCGTATAATTGCCACCATAGTTTTGGCCACGATGCATTGTACATCCACTGAATTATCCCGGTGGCTTTAAACCTATTGACTTCAAAGGCCTCAAACATAGCCCTCATTCCTTCATAATTGATGTATTGAGCCTTTCGCAGATAATCCTTCAGGTCAGCCGGTTTTCCTAATCTTTTCGTTATCGCCTGATTGTAGTTGGTAAGGTTATAAAAATTATGACGGGCAGCATGATACAGCCAGGCGCTTCCGATCGGCCACAAAGAATCCGCCGGGATCATTTTTTTCAGGCTTTCCAGTACAGGTACCTGCGGGCCGGGGCCGGTTTCCGTATTAAATCCAAAAGCACCGCCATGGGTAGTATCCACATACCAATACACCGGAGGCACATAATCATAGGGGCCATTCATTTTGACGCCGGAGGGGCCTGTAATTTCACTATTGACCGCTGCTGCTGACGATAAGGTCGGACGAGTGGTGTCTTGTTGTTGAAGAATATCCAGGTATTTTTTTTCCAAAGACGGGCGCGGCCATTTATCGCTACCATAGAGCCACAGGAAGATGCTGGGATGGTTCCGAAGCCAGGTAATCTGATCATGCCAGGAATCGGCGGCTATGTCATTCTGTTCCGGAGTCATAATAGCGCTGTACTTATCTTCTTTGGTTCCCAGATATTCTGTCCATTCCCATTGACAGCTAAAACCCACCATAATCAAAAGCCCTTTTTCATCACACAAGTCATATAAATGTTGGTCATGTCCCCAGAAACCTTCCATGCGGATGGTATTCAGATTCAGATGCACGGCATAATCTATCCCGGCTTTCTCATAATCCGGACTGGCATTCAACAACATAGGATCGGTCCACCCTCCCCCTTTAATCAGTATTTTTTTACCATTTAGCTTATATCCGCGATATCCCTCTTTGGTAAAATAATCAGATATTTGCCGGATCCCAAAGCGTATATTCTCACTATCAGATACGGTAAGTTTATGCTCAAACTGCAGATGGAGATCATATAAATTAGGCTTACCCCAGGTATGTACCCACCAAAGTTTGGGGTGATCCATGCTCAATTGGTGATATTGTTTCGGATCAAAAATGATTTTTTGGGTTTCATTTGGTTGCAAAGTAACTTTTTTAGAAAAGGATATTTTCTTCCCGATGGTTCCCTTCAGCGTTCCCCTGATCGCGCTGGAGGAATAGTTATGTAAAAGGGTACTGATCGTCAGCCATGCATGATCGAGGGTAGCCGTATCTACCTTCGTTTCTACAAAAGGCTGGTCAATAGAGACGGGCCCCGAGACAAGCAGTTGCACGGTTCGCCAAATGCCCATGTTGTGATCAGGCGGCTCGGGGTTCCAATCCACAAAGCCAACCGTCAGGTTCCCCGGATACGGACGCGTAACTTTGACAGCCAGTATGTTTTCTCCCCGCTTTACCTCTTTAGTAACATTAAAGGTAAACCTCCGGAATCCACCTTTTACCGTATCAGCCGAAGCTACCTGATGTCCGTTCAGCCAGATATCCGCTTTATAATTGATCCCGTTGAACCTTAGCCTGACCACCTGTTCCGAGTCTTTCTTTTTTATGTTAAAGGTCGTCCGGTACCACCAGGGCGTATTAAAAGAACTGTCTGGTATCCGGGCTAGATTTCTCCCAAAAAAAATATTTTTATACACACTATCAGCCACCAGTGAGCCCAGTACACTGCCGGGGACCTCTGCGGCATACCAGTTCTGCGGGGTAAATTCGGAATTAGAAATTTCCTGCCCTGTAGCGCTAATTTTAGCCGCAGATTGCATCTGCCAATGATCTTTTAATTCTTTGTCTTCAAGGCTTCGATGGCCGCTATTATTGACACATCCTGCTACAAGCAGAAGGAAGAAAGGCAATAACCAAAGTAAATGCCTGTTTTGAATACTTTTCATGAGAAGGAATAATTTGACACGCAATCTTGCCGAAAATTACAAAATGGAAATTATTAATTAAAATTTTTTTCGGCAGGTCGCTCTGGCGGAGGGGAAATACCAGAATAAATGAACTTCTAAAATCACTGGGAGTAAGAAAGTGAGTTATAATTACCGCTTTACTGTACGTGAACTAAAGCACCAAGATGAAATTATTACCTGGTATTCAAAGCGGAGTGCCCTGGCAACAGAAGGCTTTGTGGATGGGCTTTATAATATAGTTGATAAAATTTGTGTGATCCTTACCGGCATCGTAATACATACAAAGAGTTCAGAGAATTCTATTGGAAGAAGTATCATTATCACATCACTTTCTTAGTGGATGAAGATAATAAAGAAGTTATAATTTTTTCTCTTTACCATTCCTCTCGCAATCCAGAAAACAAATATTTATAGTATGCTGCGGAAATAGCCATTGTGCAGCTTCTCCCTAATCATTTCCCAGGGAACTCCACTGGAAGAGTCAGCACGATGTTCCTTCAACCTGCGATATAACTCCTTTTTTTAGGGCACTGAAATATAAAATCTTTCCGGGTTTTCAGCCTCAATGCTGTCCCATATATCTTCCACTAACTGAATACGTTCAGGGATAGATAAGTTCTTATAGCTACCGAACCCGTTTTTTGGCTGTTCATTAGTAGTCATAAATGATATATAACCGCCTAAATACGATAGTGACTCCGCCAGGATTCAAACCTGGAACCTCTTGATCCGTAGTCAA
>CAYRBD010000146.1:0-5738 GCA_964422465.1 uncultured Chitinophagaceae bacterium | reverse complement strand
CTCATGCCCAAAAAACCCATAAAAAACAGCACCCGTCGCCATGAATTAATCCTTAAGCTCCTGCAGGAAAACGGGCGCGTAATGATTGATGAACTTAGTGATGCCACCGGCGTCTCCGGTGTAACTATTCGGAAAGACCTTAAATTGCTCGAAGAAAAAAGTCTTTTATTTCGGACAAAGGGTGGCGCATCGCTTAACAACCCCTATATTATTGAGCGAACCATTAATGAAAAGGAACTCCTCCATGCCACCGAAAAAAGCCAGATTGCCCGGGCCGCCCTTCCACTTCTTAAAAACAGCGACTCCATTATAATAGGATCCGGCACAACAGCCTTCGCACTTGCGCAGGCGCTACATCCCGCACAGCCCCTCACTGTTATTACTCCGGCAGTAAAGGTTACGTTGGAATTATCGAACCGGCCTAATGTAGAGGTACTGCAATTAGGCGGCCTCATTCGAGCCAATTCCTCTTCTGTGGCCGGGCCGCAGGCAGAGCAGACGCTCTCAGATATTTCCTGCGGCTGGTTATTTATTGGTGTAGATGGCATAGACCTCAATTTTGGGTTTTCTATCACCAATCTACAAGAAGCCACATTAGACAAAAAGATGATTGAGGCCTCCCAAAAGGTAGTTATTCTGGCAGACAGCTCCAAGATTGGAAGAAGGGGACTGGGGAAGGTATGTGAATTTGACGATGTTCAATATTTGATAACAGACAAAGGCATTTCCCCAAAAATAGTCCATCAACTGGAAGAAAAAGGGCTACAGGTGATCATTGCAGGGGAAAACCTTTAAATTTTGTTCCAAATTTCATTTTTATTCCCTAACTTTGCCGCTCGAAAAATAAATACCCATGAACCCGATTTCATTTGTTCAGGATCAGTTTCACGAGAATCAGCGCCAAAAAGACATTCCCACATTCAAAGCGGGAGATAATGTAACGGTTGATTATAAAATTGTAGAAGGAAATAAAGAAAGAATCCAATCTTTCCGTGGAAATGTGATCAAACGCCAGGGCAGAGGGCGTACCGCTACTTTTACCGTACGCAAAATATCCAATGGCATTGGAGTAGAACGTCTGTTCCCCCTTTATTCTCCTCATATTGATTCCATAAAAGTAAATAAAATCGGGAAGGTTCGCCGCGCCAAATTGTATTACCTGCGTGAGCGTTCAGGGAAATCTGCCCGAATCAGGGAAAAAAGAATTTAAGAATAGTACAGGTGACACTTTTCAGGAAAAACGGGAACCGGAGCAATTCGGTTTCCGTTTTTTTGTTAAGACCTTTAAAAAAAATAAATAAATTTTTGTAATCTCTGTTGTTTTTCCATTTTCTATGTATCTTTGTTTGAGATTATTTATCATTTTAAAACTATTAAGCCATGGCATCAGCATTTTTAAACTCAGTTTTCCTGTTTGAACTTCCGGGAGGATTTGAGTGGATCGTTATCATAGCAGTTGTTGTACTTCTTTTTGGTGGAAAGAAGATTCCCGAACTTATGCGGGGTCTTGGACGCGGTATCAGAGAATTTAATGATGCCAAAACCAACGTGAAAAAAGAGATTGAAGATGGGATGAAAGAGTCAAGGCAAGCGCCTGCTCAGCAGGAATCTGCAGCTACTCCACAGCATATTTCCCAAAAAGAAAATGCATAAAATATAGGGAAAAGAGTTTTTCTTTCATCATAAAAGTCTTTGATGATCGTTATTTAACAAAATCCTGACCCTTTTTTGACCCTTTTTAAGAAGTATTCTTAAAATTAGTAATACCTTTGCAAAAAATTTGAAAAAGGCAGTAAAGCAAATGAGAGGTGAGAGATTAGACCTCTTGATTTTGGATTAAATAAAAAAGACTCATGCAAAGAACCCTCGTTGCCCTAACTATGCTGGGAGCCCTTTTGGGGCAAGTTCAGCAAAGCCAGGCTCAAGGTCCAAAAATAAAGAAAGCGCAGGTTACAAAAGCGGGAAATAAAGATTCTTCGCATTTTGTAACCAAGGAGAAAGATAGTGCTACGATTGAGTTATCTCCCGTGGCTGTTCCAGTAGCCTATCAGGCAAATCATTACATTTCTTCCGCACCCGATTATCCCCGTTTACAAACTCCTTTGTTATCCGGATTCGGTTCTCAAGAGCTCTCTGATGAAGTAAAAGCACAGGTAAAAACTTTCATCAGTAACTATTATCAGGCCAATAACAAACACCTCCAAAATATACAAGCCAAATCATCTCCGTATTTCTCAGTAATGGCAAAGGTTTTTGATAAATTCGGGCTCCCTGAGGATCTTAAATATTTGGCTGTTATTGAATCGGGGCTGAATACACATGCCCGTTCCAGAGTAGGCGCAGTTGGAGCCTGGCAGTTTATGGCGTCAACAGCCCGGCTGTTGGGCCTGAAAGTCAACGCTCAGCAGGACGACCGGAAAGACCTCTATAAATCAACCGTTGCCGCTGCTAAATATCTCTCCGAGTTACATGGCATGTTTGGTAACTGGATGCTCGTGATTGCCGCCTATAATTGTGGCCCCGGGAGACTTCAACAGGCTATTTCCTCAAGCGGAAGCACCAATTTCTGGGAGTTGAAAAAATTCCTTCCGCAGGAATCTCAAAAGCATGTCATGAAGTTTCTGGCGACTTCCTACATCATGGATCGCTTTGCCGACTTCTTTGGGGTTGATAAAAAAGACATTCAACTGGGACTGGTCAGGGATAACAACTTCTCTCCCATTGAACAGCCTCTCGCTAATATTACTATCTCCGGGAAATACAGTATGGCTGTTATTGCGAAATACATCTCTATGGACCTGATGCAGTTGGAGCAACTTAATCCGGGACTAATTGATAAGCTTTCCACCGATTTCAGTAAAACACACAACCTTTTCTTACCGGCTGACAAGATGATCTTATTCAAAGCCAGCCAAAATAAGATACTGAATGAGTCCATTACGCTCATGGCCCAGAATAACAATCAAAAAGAGAAGTAAATCAGGAGGCGGCTCGCACAGGTATAAAAATGTATTTTTCTGAAACAAAAGTTGAACTTCTGGCGGAGTTCAGAGTTCTGACTCCGTGCTGCCTTTGCTTGTACGAGATATACCAAAATTAAACACCTCCGGCACTTCCTGCCTGCTATCAGAGGGAGGGAAAAAATCTGTCCTGTACTTCAGAACGATGTAATCGTTCAATTTTGATAACCCTGAATGAAAATGGAGTGATATTCCGGGTTATGGAATGCGCTCATTGCGCCGGTACTGCAAAGCAGTACAACATCGGATTTAAATTTTACCTCTTGTCGAATTTAATTAAGAGGCGCTGCTTTCTGCGATGGCCGCAATACCTGGCAGTCTTTTTCCTTCAAAGTATTCCAATAGGGCTCCGCCACCGGTTGAAACATAACTGATCCGATCGGCCAGGTCGAACTCATTAACCGCGGCAACAGAATCTCCCCCTCCTATTAGGGAAAATGCACCTTCATCGGTTGCCGTGGCCACCGCCCGGGCAATCGCCACCGTCCCCTTCTGAAAGGCTTTAATCTCAAACACCCCCATAGGCCCATTCCACAAAATAGTCTTGGATTCACCGATGACTTTTTTAAATAAATCTACAGATTGATCTCCGATATCCAAACCCATCCAACCTCCATCAGCAGGTATTTCATCATTGCTTACCTGCCGGGTATGGGCAGTTGCCGAAAATTCATCTGCTATGACAGAATCTACCGGTAATAAAAGATTTACCTTCTTGTCCTTTGCCTTCTTAAGAATATCACGGGCAAGGTCCAATTTATCTTCTTCGCAGAGCGAACTTCCTATCTCCTTTCCCTGTGCCCTTAAGAAGGTATAAGCCATCCCGCCGCCAATAATCATGTTTTGAACGTTGTTCAGCAGGTTTTCAATGATCAGTATCTTATCAGAAACTTTAGCTCCTCCCAGGATAGCAGTGAACGGCTTTTCAGAATGATTCAGTACCTTGTCTGCATTTTTAATCTCCTTCTCCATCAGCAGACCAAACATTTTTTGGGAAGGTTCAAAAAATTGTGCAATTACCGCGGTGGAGGCATGTGCCCGATGGGCTGTACCAAAAGCATCATTCACATATACATCTCCCAGCTTAGCCAACGCGCTGGCAAAGTCCTTATCTCCTTTTTTCTCTTCCGGGTGAAAACGCAGATTTTCCAGTAGCAACACCTCTCCCGACTGTAACCCGGAAACGGCCTCTTCCGCTTTTGGACCAATACAATCTGAACAGAATTTTACCTTTCGGTTCAGCAATTCAGACAAGTGAGGAACAATATGTTTCAAAGAGAAACGATCCTCCGGGCCCGACTTCGGCCTGCCCAGATGCGACATTAAGATGACCGATCCATTCTCGGAAAGAATGAGGTCAATGGTCGGTAAGGCAGCCCGAATGCGGGTATCATCCGTTATATTCAACTCTTTATCAAGCGGAACATTAAAATCTACGCGTATCAACGCTTTTTTCCCGGCAAAGGAAAAAGAATGTATTTCGGCCATAAAAACTAAACGATTAATGAGAAACTTTGCCGACCTTTTCTATCAGATCCGCGATTCTGTTGGAATATCCACTTTCATTGTCATACCATCCAACTACCTTCACCAGTGTGTCATCACCGTCATTGATCGTGGTCATTCCGGCATCAAAAATACAGGAATGCGGGTTGGAAACAATATCCGTGGAAACGAGTGGCTCTTCAGAGTACTGTAATACATGCTTCATGGCGCCTTCGGCTGCCTTTTTAACCGCTGCATTAACTTCCTCTACGGTAACTCCTTTTTTCACTTTAACTGTAAAATCGGTGATAGAGCCGGTAACCACCGGAACACGAAAAGCAAAACCGGTCAGTTTACCTTTCAGGTGCGGGAGTACTTCCGTTACTGCCTTGGCAGCGCCTGAGGAAGTAGGAATAATATTGATTGCGGCAGCCCGTGCCCGGCGAAGGTCTTTATGGGGCGCATCCTGTAAACGCTGGTCAGCCGTGTAAGCATGAATAGTAGCCATCAGGCCGCTTTCAATGCCAAAGGCATCGTCCAGTACCTTTACCATGGGTGCAAGACAGTTCGTGGTGCAGGAGGCATTAGACACAATGGTATCTTCCGGCTTCAGGTCTTCTTCATTTACCCCCAAAACAATGGTTTTTACGCCCTTTCCGGGTGCAGAAATAATGACCTTTTTAGCTCCGGCTTCCAGATGAAGGCCGGCTTTTTCCTTATCCTTGAATAAACCCGTAGATTCCAGTACAACATCTACTTCCAGCTCTCTCCAGGGGAGTTGTGCAGGGTTCTTTTCCTTCAGTATTTTGATGGAATGACCATCTACAATTATATTATTTTCATCATGAGAAACTTCAGCGTTAAATGCGCCATGTGCAGAGTCATGTTTTAATAAATGAGCCAGGGTGGTTGTATCCGTCAAGTCATTGATAGCAACAACCTCCACGCCTTCTTTTTCTTGTAAAGCCCGGAAGGAAAGCCTTCCGATACGGCCAAAGCCATTAATGGCTATTTTTAAATTTCCCATAGTATTAAATTATCCTTTTTATTTACTAAAGTTGCAAATTTACTATTTCACGATGGAATTTCCTTTTCTTTTGAACTTTTTTTTGTGAATAAGGAGTTAGTTCATAACTTTGCCGCTCCAAAAACCAAATGCCGCGTTGGTCAAGAGGTTAAGACGCCTCCCTTTCACGGAGGAAACACGGGTTCGAGTCCCGTACGTGGTACATT
>CAYRBD010000145.1:0-5742 GCA_964422465.1 uncultured Chitinophagaceae bacterium | reverse complement strand
CCACACTTTCTTTTTTTTGCGTGCCATATCCAACGACAATTACTTCGTTCAGACCTTTAGCAGAAGGATCCATCTGGATATTAAAATTCGTCCTATCCCCTACTCTAATTTTCTGAGTTGTATATCCTACATAGCTAACAATTAATGTGTCTTGGGGACTTGCTTTTAGAGTAAATTTGCCACTGGCATTGGTTACTGCCCCTTCTGTGGTTCCCTTAATTTGTATAGTTACACCAACCAAAGGATCATTTCCCTCTATTGTGACAGTACCTCGAATCGTCTTTTCTTGAGCAAAACCGGAAAGGCAGAAAAATAAACTAGTAAAAAAGAATAACCATGTAATTTTAAATTGTATTTTGGAGGATAATGTGGAAATTTTTTTCATAAAAACTGTTTTAACAATGGAAAATTAGAACTGTTTCATCTTTCATTTATCTCTTTTTTACTTTAGGACTTTTAATTCATATTGGACTTCAGGGTAAAGAGACAATCGTTTGCACATCAAAGATAAATACTTTTTAAGAATAAAAAAATTTTTAACAAATATTTTTTATACTAATTAATCTTGAACTACTCAAGATAACCTTGAGATTCTAACGACAGGGGGCAGTTATCAACAAAAAATTCAACTTTACCTATCCACTCTCAATAATGATACCTGGCAAAAGCTTCCAGCGCCGCGTATTTAGGAAGTCCCAGCCGATCAAAAAGGCGGGCTGTTTCAGCATTGCGGTCTTCTGCCCGTTCCCAAAACTCGCGAGAATCGGCTCCCTGGAAGGGGACGGAATCTTTCTGGCTCTGGTGAATAAAAATACCATGTCGCTTTTGGATCACCTGATCCGGACTCATGGGGATGGCCATCTCAATTTCATAGGGCTCAAACTCCTGCCAGGCGCCGCGATACAGCCATAGCCAGCAATCTTCCATGAAAGGCTCTTTCTTTAATCGCCTGAGCGCTTCAAAAATGATATCCAGACAAACCTTGTGCGTCCCATGTGGGTCTGCCAGGTCACCGGCAGCATAAATCTGATGGGGTTTAATTTTACGAATCAGGTCAATTACGATTTCAAAATCCGCTTCTCCGGGAGCTGCTTTTTCAATTTTCCCGGTTTCATAAAAGGGGAGGTTCAAAAAATGAATGTGATCATCTTTTAATCCCACATACCGGCTGGTCGCCCGGGCTTCGCAACGCCGAATTAATCCTTTGATAGCGCGTACCTCTTCCGAATCGATGTCGCTGTGTTTCTTTGTCTTCAAAAAGTCCTCGGCTTCTTTAATGATTCTGGAGCTGCGGCTGTTATCTATATCAAACAATTTATCAAAGCCGGCGGCAAAATCTAAAAAACGGGTAACGAACTCGTCTCCTACCGCAATGTTCCCGGAAGTTTGATAAGCAACATGCACATCATGCCCCTGTTCCTGCAGGCGAATAAAAGTACCTCCCATCGAAATAATGTCATCATCGGGATGTGGAGAAAAGATCAATACACGCTTGGGCATGGGTTCCGAACGCTCGGGATGCCCCGGAATTTCCACATGGGGTTTCCCTCCCGGCCAGCCGGTAATGGTATTCTTCATCCCGTTGAACACCATCAGGTTAATTTCATAAGCGCTGCCATGTTCCACAAGCAACTCACTCAGGCCGTGATCATTATAATCATTATCAGTAAGCATCAATATGGGCTTTCCCAGGTCAAGTGCCATGGTACAGACAGCTTTACGGATAATTTTAGGTGTCCATTCACAACCGCCTGTTAGCCAGGGCGACTTAAAACGGGTCAATTCCTCCGAGGCCTGTTGATCCAGAACAAACAGGCTGTTTGCATGCTGCTGCAACAAAGAAGCCGGCACCTGGTCGGTAGAATGGCCTTCTACCGCCTTCTGTACTACCGGAGCCTTATGCTGCCCCCAGGCCATCAAAATAATTTTCCGAGCCTTCATAATCGTGCTGATCCCCATAGTAATAGCCAGGCGGGGAACCTTCGCCATATTCGGAAAATCGTAGGAATTGGCCAGGCGGGTTCGATTATCTAAGGCTATCAAACGCGTACGGGAGGCCGGATTAGACCCTGGCTCGTTAAACCCAATATGCCCATTAGAACCAATCCCCAAAATTTGTAAATCTATTCCTCCGGCTTCTTCAATCTGTTTTTCATATTCATCGCAGTATTCTTTCATTTGATCTTTAGGAATCGTACCATCCGGGATATGGACATTTTTAAAGTCAATATCTACATGGTCAAATAATTGCTCCCGCATAAACCGGTTATAACTGGGCAGCGCATCCGCATCCATCGGATAATATTCATCCAAATTAAAAGTAACTACATTTTTAAAACTCAGACTCCCTTCCTGATGAAGGCGAACCAACTCTGCATATAGGGTTTTAGGAGTAGAACCGGTAGCCAACCCAAGTACACAGGTTTTTTTCTGCTGTTGTTTTTCCCTGATCAGGTCTGCAATCATCTGGGCCACTGCTATAGCGCCCTGCCTGTCATTTTTATAAATCTTAACCGGTATGCGCTCAAAACTGTCAGTTAAGTCAATATCAACGGAATGGTCTATCATTTTTTTCTTAGGTTAACAATTAAAAAAATTAATAAAGTTCGCGAGCGGCCTCACGATCTATTACAAAAAGGCAATCTTTATGACGTTGTAATAAGGAAGCCGGTATTTGTTCTGTTGCTTCTTCAGTTATTGATTTCTTAATGGCATCAGCTTTATTTTTCCCCCAAGCCATCAGAATAATTTTACGAGCTTCAAGAATGGTGCTGATTCCCATAGAAATTGCCAACCTGGGAACTTCATCAATGTTTTCGAAATTCCTTGAATTGGCTTTTATGGTCTGGTTTGTTAGCTTAATCAGTCGGGTTTTAGAAGCAGAATCGGATCCTGGCTCATTAAAACCAATATGTCCATTGGAACCAATCCCAAGAATCTGTAAATCTAGCCCGCCGGCAGCTTCTATCTGTTGTTCATATTTTTTACCATACGCCTTTATCTGATCTTCAACTACAGTACCATCCGGTACGTGTGTGTTATCCGGATCAATATCTACATGATCAAATAGTTGTCTCCGCATAAAATAATGATAGCTTTGAGGCGCCTCCGGCTTCATCGGATAATATTCATCCAAATTAAAGGTAATCACATTTTTAAAACTAAGTTTTCCTGCTTTATGCAGGCGAACCAGCTCGGCATACAGAGGTTCTGGGGTAGATCCGGTAGCCAGCCCCAGAACACAGGTCTTCTTTTCTTGTTGCTTTTCATGGATCAGTCCGGCAATTTCTTCCGCTACTTTTCGTGCTCCCTGGTCTGCATTTTCAAAAACCTGATAGGGAATCCTGTTCTTGTCACCGGCAGAATGATTTTCAGGGGGAGTAATCGTCATCTTTAAATTTTTTATCCTTACTTACTATATTAAAATCAATCTTTTTTTGCGGTGCTGTCATTCTGTTGTGTAGAATCGGCATTTAACACCTTGTTTAAAAAAGCCTTTGAGTAGTGTACCCCCCACAAGTCATATCTTTTATATGCCTCACGAAGTCTGTTGGAAAAATCCTTAAAATTCCGGTCCTTTTGTGGAGTCCAGGCTATTTCCGAAAGGGCTTCCATCCGTGGGAAGATCATAAACTCTACCTTCGTAGGCCATTCAATGTATTCGGTCCATAAATTAGCCTGAACACCTTTAACATATTTTGCATCAGCAGGGGCCATTTTACCCACCGGATTAAAGCTATATACCGTATCCAATGGAAGATAGCCACCAATAGTAAGAGAGTCAGCCGGTTTTGTTTGGGAATAGTCAAAATAACAATAGCTATTGGGGGTCATAATCACATCATGGTGTTGTTCGGCAGCAGCCAGTCCTCCTTTTTCTCCCCGCCAACTCATCACTGTAGCATTGGGGGCCAAACCGCCTTCCAGAATTTCATCCCAACCAATAATATCACGACCATGTGCATTCAGGTACTTTTCAATGGTATGGATAAAATAACTCTGCACCTGATCATAGCTTTTATAGCCTTCTTTCTTCATTAACTGTTTCACAAAAGCAGACTTCTTCCAACTGTCTTTAGGCGCCTCATCACCACCAATATGGATATAATGACTGGGGAAAAGCGCCATGACTTCATCCAACACATTTTCATAAAATTTAAAAGTATAAGGCGTTGGGCAGAGAATAGGAGAAAATACGCCCCAGGTAGTTGCTACATGATAATCTCCCGGATTGCAGGTCAGTTCAGGGTAAGCAGTAATAGCCGCAAGGGAATGGCCCGGCATTTCTATCTCGGGAATAATGGTTACATATCTTTCTTGTGCATATTTTACAATATCCCGGATTTCATCCTGCGTATAAAATCCACCGTAGCGATGATGGTCATATTTCGGTTTTTTTTCTCCGTAATGTCCAATCAGGGTAGAATCACGCCAGGCGCCTATTTCTGTCAATTTGGGGTATTTTTTGATTTCAATGCGCCACCCCTGATCTTCGGTCAGATGCCAGTGAAAAGTATTCATTTTATGCCTGGCAATAAAGTCAATGTATTTTTTGACAAATGAAGTATCAAAAAAATGACGACCGCAATCCAGCATCATCCCCCTGTAACCAAATCTTGGATAATCTTTTATCTGTACCCGTGCGATATCCAAGGACTTTGAGGGGGTAGTTGGCAACAGTTGTATCAATGTTTGAATACCATAAAAAGTACCGGGAGCATCTTTCCCCTCAATCAGAACCCGGTTTTTATCAGAATGAAAATAGTAGCCACCCGAAAGAGGCTCCGACATTTCGCGGCTGCCCAATATGATGGCATCAGAGGATGTGGTATCGGCAGCTGTACCTTTTTTAACCGGAAGCTCAAATCCATAGTATCTTTTCAGATACGTATTCAGGTAGCTGGCACTGTTTTTCAGGCTGTCAGCCAACAAGACAATAGTGGTTTTGGGAGTAATGGTGAAGCTCCCATTTTGCTGTTGGAGGGAAACAGGTTTAGGGATAATGTTTACCTCCGGAGTTGTGTTTTTCGCAGATTGACAGGAAGAAAATAATAAAAAGGAAGCCGTCAGCACTCCTCCGGCCAAGGTCGTAAGATACCACTTTCTCATAGATATTAAATTAAAATTAAAAAATGAACGCTGATTTTAGGGTGTGAAAGTACAAACAATTTATTATATCTTATTGTCTGATCTTAAAGACAAATACAATTTCACCAAATTGTACCACGGGAGCGCTGGAACTGGCATTAAACTTTACCTGCTGAATCTTTTTCTTTGCCAGGTTGCTAATCGTTGGATTGTCTGCACTGATGATGCTGTAGCTTACTATTTTCCCATTCTGATCTACTTTGATGCTCATTTTCACGCTGCCGGCCTCTTCAAAATTCCCTTCCCTTGATGGATATTGTACAATGCGTCTCCCTCCGAGGCGGTAACTCAGGCTGTTCCCGCCTAAGCCGGAATATTGGCCGTTGTGATTACTGGCAGTAGGATCGCCATTTATCGCACCCTGATCACCTGCGTTGCCCGTAAGACCTTCTCCTTTAGAACTGTTGCTGATATTTGAATTGTTTCCACTGGAAGCGCTGTTGGTATTCCCTCCGCTATAAATGGCTTTTGGTTTCGGCGGTGTGGGTTTAGGCTCCACCGGAGCATCCGGACGCGGTTTTTTAGTTACATGCGTAGTGTTTTCCTCCAAATTTTTTGAAAAAGATTCATCCTTCCTGGGCTTGGTAATCTCTT
>CAYRBD010000144.1:0-5857 GCA_964422465.1 uncultured Chitinophagaceae bacterium | reverse complement strand
CTTTATCAAATTGTTTTACCGAACCATCCGGCAGTGTAATATTTATAGATTCCATAAATGAAGGATCGGATACTCCCGACCAAAAAGTGATTTAATTCCGTCAAAGTGCGAAATTATAAAACAATCCTCAACTTTTTGATATTTCTAAAGAAAGCCACACGATCCTTCTATTATTTTGCCTGGCAGGTCAGTGGTAAACCACTTTCAGAACAGAGCCTTCTCCCAGGGAAGTAACATACCAAGTATCATTATTAACCTGTTTTATGCCAACCGGTTGATTAAGCCCGTCAACAAGCAATTTTTGATCAGTGCCATCCACCCAGATCAATGAACCGGAATTGGGGGCATAACCAGAGGCCGGATTAAAGGAGGAGGCGTATTGAACAACCAGGTGATTCGAATTATGACCCTTTGCCTGATCCACCAGCATGGTAAACCCTTTTTGATAAACAGAAACAGCTCCTGACAGAGACACCTTATAAACAACAGCCTGTCCCGAGGGGAACGGGAATCCTGTCAATGTAGTCACCAGGAACTCTTTCCCATCATTCTGAATAGAAGTAGGTACTGGTTGAACAGTGGGACCACCCAAGCCCGGAAAGGAAGAATTTTTGATAGCGGGTATTTCCGCAAGAATGGAGTAATTATTTACCCCTTTGCGATGTAGTATCGCATTAGCTCCTGCATCTGCAATATACAAATCTCCATCCGGCCCTTTGGTGAGGTTGTAAGGATGTGAATCTTTTTCAGGATTATTGGGAGAAGGTATTTGAGATATTACAGAGGCAATATCTTCTTTTGGCAGCGTGCCGGCATCAATAGGCGCATCTCCCGGTTTGAAATGGGAAATATCCGCCTTATACAAATAATCTCCGGATAACACGTAGAGTGTTCTGCCATCTCGTAAGAGGTGAACCGTTCCCTGTAATTCCCCCGAATGTATATTGGCATAGGAAGACAAATGAATGATAGCATCATACTTTTTCCCGGTCCGTGTTATTAAAATAACCTTACCATCGTCATTGTGGGTATTCCCTTTTATTCCTGCAGTATCCGTACCTCCTTCTGATACCCATAAATTTCCTTGGCTATCGGTTTCAATACCCATAGGACCTTCAAGGCCTGAAGCTACTGTAGTGACAGAGAGTGTCGGGGGAGTATTATCTTTTCTGCAACCGGAAAATACGAACAACAAAGTCGAACAGGCAACTACCCATGTTGCGATACCTGTCCTGCTTATTCTTGAGCATTTCATTTAATAAAGTTTTAATGATTAGTGATGATAAGCAAAAGTAAACAGGCTATAACTTAATGAGCATGCTATAATGGAGGTAAAACCTTATATTTTAGTAACCTCTATGCCTTTCTGTATTGAGAGGGGCAATAGCCTATGTGCTTTTTACAAAAAGAGCTGAAATAATCAGGGGATGAAAACCCTAACTCATAAGCAATCTCTTTCGCGGATTTATCCGTAAATTTCAACGCATGTCTGGTTCGCATGACAAGCTGTTCAATATTCAGGCTTTTAGCACTAACCCCCAGTACATAATGAATACATTCGTTAAGGTAGGTTGAAGACACATTTAATTTCGTCGCATATTGGCTTACCTTCTGAGCTTCAGTAACATTGGCGCTCAGAAGCCGCACGAATTCGTATGCCAGAACAGTTTTGTGGTTGTGATCGCAATTGTTAATCTTTACGTTGCATTGGCCGTCACAATAAACAAAAAAAGTATTTATCAGAGCAATAATGGCATCTTCTCTGTGGTTCAGATTAGTAGTTATTAATTCATCCAGCATTTCCAAAATAGCTTTTAGCCTCTTTTCTATACCAGGGGCTATTTGAGCCATATGAACTGAATCGGAATGCAAGATTCTTATCTCATTGATTTGCAGCCTTTTTAAAGAAGGCTCATTTAGTATGGTATCGGAGAGGTTCATGACGTACCCTTTTGAAGTAGCTCCTTCCCTCTCTATTATTTTCCATTGAAACTTAGGGCTTAAAAAGAACATAGTATTGGTAATGTCTTTATACAAAACCTCATCAATCAGCACCTCCTTAACGGTCCCAACAATCCACATAACCGAGTAAAAACGGCCATCCGGCTTAGAGATTTTCTCCCCGGTTATCTTTGATATATTTATGTGGTCCTCTATTTCCACACACTAAAGGTAATTAAAAATCTTATTTTTAATTAAAATATTTTTGAATATACTAACCATAAACAGAGGAAGGTACTTCTGTCATATGGCGTAATTTATCTTACTGAAGTTCAGGCTGAATATCCGTTGTTTTATATTGGGAAGAGGCTATTTTTATAACTCTTGACCGACTCAAAAACCGGGGCAATACGGATACTGTAAACTTTTGTCTACCTGAAATAACAGTTTGCTTGCCCTTCAGGAAGGCATTAATGCCGGTCCTGGCAGCATTTTCAGGTGTATCTGCAGACTTGGCAGCATCTTGTTGAAAAGGGCTGTTGGCTCTTTTCGCGAAATTACTTTTCGTTCTGCTTGGGCATAAACAGGTAACCGTAACCTTAGTGTTTAAAAGTTCACCATACAGCGCTTCTGAAAAATGTAATACATAGCTTTTTGAAGCCGCATATACAGCCACATAGGGCAATGGCAAGAAAGCAGCAGTAGATGCTACGTTAATTATTCCACCAAAATTCCTGGCCCGCATTGCGGGTAAATACAACCAGCAAAGCTCTGTTAAAGAATCAATATTCAGCCTCAGTAAAGAATGATATCTTTCCGTATCATACGCATCAAATTTACCAATGGCGCCTACACCTGCATTATTAACCAGAACATCCACTTCCATTTTCAATGAACCGGTCTGCTCAAACAATACTTGTGCTGCATTTTCCTCAGACAAATCCAGCACAACAGGGAAGCAATCTACCTTGTACTTTTCCCTGATCGTATTAGCTATCTTGTCTAATTTATTCTCTGAACGGGCTACCAAAATGGGATGAGCTCCCAACGCTGCAAATTGAAAAGCAAAAGCCTTACCTATGCCCGAAGATGCCCCCGTTACAAGAACAGTTTTAGCTCTTAAATTTTTCATTTATTCCTGGTTAAAATGTATTACTTTATTATAAATAGGTTTTTGGGCTTTTAAATAAGCGTAAATAGCCCTCAAATCGGAGGTGTCCATTCCTGCATACATAGTCCAGGGCATAATGGTATTTACCTGTCCCGAATCTAAGGTATATGCGGCAACCGGGTTTTCAAATCTCTTAAACATAGCCACAAAATCATCTATGGTCCAATTGCCAATTCCGGTTTCCTTATTGGGCGATATATTGGCCGAGCGAAGGATGCCATTTGGCATCTTAAAAATACGCCCTCCTGAGAATTCCTTTCCGGCTATTATTTTTCCTTTATTAATAGGTGTGTGGCAATCTACACAACTGGCCATATTAACCAGATAGGCGCCATAAGCCAACGTATCTGAGCGGGCCGGGATAGTAGTGAAAGCTGGTTTATCGGGAAGGGTGTTGATGATGAAATTCATAGGAAAACGGATCCGATCCTCAGGAACTTTATTATGCACAGGTTTCAGGGTTCTAAGGTAGGCAATGATGTCCAGAACATCCTGGCGTGCCATTTTCCCAAACCGCAAATAAGGCATTACCGGAAAAAGGGCTTTCCCATCTTTATCTTCTCCGGAGGTAATGGCCCTGAATATTTCACCGTTCGTCCAGTCTCCTATATTGGCAGGGGTAAGGTTTCGGGAATAGAATTTCCCGGGGAACCCCATTTCCGGGCCAAAATATTCTCCCCCTCCTCCTAGTGTTCCGGGAACCATAGGACCGGAAAATCTGGCCCAGTCTCTAGTAGAATGGCAGTCCATACAAACCGCCACATGCAAGGAAAGGTAGCGGCCTCTGTCTATGTTTGCCGGAGAGGCTTTGAAATCAATTTTCGGTGCCACACCTACATCTGGTAACGCAAGTTTCAGATAGCCGGCAGCTAAAACGATTATCAGAATAATAACCCCCGAAATGATCAGTATTGCTTTTTTCATAGGCGCAAAGATAAATAGGTACTGCTTCAGGAGAATGTGATAAACGGGGTAAAACCTTACAAAAAGGAAGCTATTCTTTTAACCGATCCATACCTTCATCCTCATCTTTCAACACACCCTCCGGAGTAAAAATAACACAACACAGGCTTACCCGTTAGAATATTGTGCAGTCAATCCGATCATTTTGCATCAATGGTTTTCTCACTAAAATAATTTGAACCCTGGGCAATGGGGAAGCAGGGCCGTATGCTTTTCCTGCAAAATGGCGCCGCTTATATTTAGATAATATACAGGTATTTTAACTTTAAAAATGCCGGGAAAGGTAAAATCCTACAGGTTGGTTGCCGTTACGCTCTTCCTGTACTCTGATGGATATTGGCCTATATGTTTTTTACAAAATGAACTGAAATAATCAGGCGAAGAAAACCCTAACTCATAAGCGATCTCTTTTGAAGATTTATCGGTAAATTTCAACGCATGTCTGGCGCGCATGATAAGCTGCTCAATAATCAGGCTTTTAGCGCTAACTCCCCATACATCATTGACACATTCGTTGAGGTAGGCGGATGAAACATTCATTTTCCTGGCATACTGGCCTACTTTTTGAATTTCAGTAACATGAACACCCAAGAGCCTCATGAATTTATAGGCAACGGACTTGCTGCTACGTGTAATCTGGTCCGATCCTCCCTTACACAGCTTTTCACAATAAACAAAGAAGGTATTGATTAACCCAAGTATAGCCACTTCTCTGTTATCTGAATCGGTAGCCAGGAATTCTTCCAACATATCTACTATGGCCTGCAATCTCATCTCCAGACCAGGCTCTTTGAGTGAAAGGAAAATCTTATGTGATTGTAAACTCCTCACCTTATTTATCCGGAGGCTGTTTAAAAAGGGTTCGCTCATCAGGGTTTCAGTAAGATGTATAACACATCCTTTTGAAAATGGGTTTTCTCCTTTTAAAACCTTCCATTTGTGACTGGGATTTAAAAAAAGTATGGTATTTGCAACCTTCTTATACAATACCCCGTCAAGAAGTAGTTCCTCAAAAGTCCCGGTAATCCAAATAACTGAGTAAAAGTCTTCTCCCTGATTAGAAATTTCCTCCTCAGCTATTTTTAAGATTTTGATATGTTCGGTTATTACCATCAGATAAAATAGCCATACAAAGATAAACTATTCCTCCAATATCTCCAATTAGGGCTACAAAGGGATAAAGTAAAGCATAACCAAAGACCCCCAGCTATATTTATACGCATCATCCACCTGATTTAAAACTTAAAATTCCAGGTAACCGCCGGGATAATGGGGAATAAAGCCACCTTCTTCGGTTGAATGGTCAAACTTCCATCAAGGTAATCCCCTTCAGAATCAAAATAAATAAAATAAGGGTTCAGCCGGCTGTAGGCATTATATACGGAAAAGGTCCATGAATGAGAGAATTTCCTTCCTTTTTTCGGGGGTGGTGCATAGGTTGCAGACAAATCCAAACGGTTATAGGGCTTCAGGCGATAAGTATTCAGATGAGAATAAGCTTGTGACAACACACCTTCTATAAAATAGAATTTCTCAGGCAACGTAGTAGGGCTGCCGGTTTCATAAATAAAATCCCCTGCCAGTGTCCAACGGGTGTTCAGCTTATAGGAAAGTACGGCTTTCAGGTCATGGCGGCGATCCTGCCGTGCAGGGTATCGCTCTCCTTCATTCAAATCCGGAAATTTTCTCCACACCCAGGATAAAGTGTAACCCAGCCATCCTTTCAGCCGTCCTTTTTGCTTATGAATAAACAACTCCGCTCCATAAGTCTCCGCTTTCCCA
>CAYRBD010000143.1:0-6042 GCA_964422465.1 uncultured Chitinophagaceae bacterium | reverse complement strand
TTAAAAACTAAATCATAAACGTATGAAGAATGCAGTACTCATCCTGCTATTTGCTTTTGTCAGTCAGTTTGCCTGGGCACAGCAGGAGTTCCAAGTTAAGGGAACGGTTAGAGATGAGAGCAACAATCCGCTAATTGGTGCAACGGTAGCTGTAAAAGGGACTAATACAGCAACGGTAACCGATCCGAATGGTCATTTCAACCTGACCGTCTCCAATGGGGAGACCCTCACTTTTTCTTATATCGGCATGGAAACCAAAGAAGTGGTGATCAACAACGACAAAAACCTGATCATTACCATGCAAAAAAAGAGCGGCCAGCTGGATGAAGTGGTCGTTATCGGATATGGTACGGTAAAGAAAAAAGACCTTACCGGCGCCGTAGCTTCCGTAACAGGTAAAGATATTCAGGCCAATCTGGCAAAAACCGCTGCAGGAGCCATCCAAGGCAGAATTGCCGGGGTTTCTGTCTCCAATGTAGGTGGTCAGCCGGGTTCCGGAATGAGTATTCATATTCGCGGTTTAAGTTCACTGGGTTCTAACACCCCCCTGTACGTCATCGATGGAGTGTACGGTGATATTAACCTGGTCGATCCATCTGACATCGCTTCCATTGAAGTATTGAAGGATGCTTCCGCAGCAGCTATTTACGGTTCCCGTGCCGCTAATGGAGTGGTCCTGGTTACCACCAAAAGCGGTAAAAAAGATTCTCCGGCCAGAATCACGCTGAATGCCTATACCGGTGTGCAAACCATAACAAAAAAATTAAGTGTTATGAATGCACAACAATGGAAAAAAATCATGAGTGATGCCGGAGCACTTCCTGCTCCTGCACAAGATTACCAGGGAAATGGAACCAACTGGCAGGACGAAATTTATCGCAGCGCCCCTGTAAGTAAAGTTAATGCCAGCATTTCAGGGGGAGGAAAAAATTCAACCTATGATGTATCTGCAGGATATATTGATCAGAAAGGTATCCTTTTGAATACAGGGTATAAGTCTTTCAATATCAGGAATAAAAACACCTTTGGATTCTTTAATAATCATTTACGGATAGGCAATACCTTATTGATCCGTAACGGGGATCATAAAACTTCGGATTTTACAATTACGGACGCTTTACGCCAAAATCCTATGGTGCCTGTTCTGGATCCAAACCAGCTGGGCGGATATGCGCCGTTTGCACCCTGGATGAAGAATTTGGATAACCCGGTTGGGTATCTGAAACTTCATGACTGGCATACTTACCAGACCGATCTTTTCCTCAATGCTTTCGCCGAGGTGGATTTAGGAATTAAAGGATTAAAATACAAATTTAACCTGGGGATCAACAGAACAAATGGCCGCCATTATAAATACAATGACACCTATAATTTCGGCTCTGGCGTCATAAAATCCTACCTGGGTGAAGATGCCTTCTTCAACAATGAATGGGTAGCAGAAAACACCCTTCATTATGACAATACTTTTGATAAACACACCATTTCATTCTTGGCCGGTTACTCTGCTCAGGCCAATTCAAACCGCAGCTTTGGCGCTAACCGGAACGACATTCCCAAAGGTACCAACGCCATAGGTGCAGCTTCCCCTACAGAGCAAAATACCTCCGGCAGTCTTCAGGAATATTCACTCTTATCCCTGTTTTCCAGGTTGATTTACAGCTATGATTCCAGATATCTGCTTACTGCCTCTGTCCGTAGAGACGGTTCCTCACGCTTTGCCGAAGGGCATCGCTATGGTGTATTCCCCTCTGTAGCCTTAGGCTGGAATATCATGAATGAGCAATTTTTTGAACCTTTACAAAATAAGGTGAACGAGTTGAAACTTCGGTTAAGTTATGGTAAATTGGGAAATCAGGAGATCGGTAATTATCCTACCCAAAGTACTGTAACAACAGGGATTAACTACCTGCAGGGAAGCGGGAGCAATGAAAGCTGGTGGCAGGGAGCCATGACCGGAATTAGCTGGGTTTCTCCACTGGATTTGACCTGGGAGGAAACACGTACTAGTAACATCGGATTAGACGCCGCCTTTTTTAACAGCAAACTAACCCTGAGCGCCGACTATTACATTCGGGAAACACGTAATATCCTGCTGGGGATCAACATGCCCCCCTCCGCAGGGTTGACAGGACAGCCCACCCTGAATGCCGGTACTATTGAGAACAAAGGATTTGAAATACTGGTTAATTACCAAAATTCTGTTGGAGAATTAAATTACAACATTGGCGTAAATGCGTCAAGTGTAAAAAATAAAGTGAAAGCAGTTACAGTAGGTAATGTACAGGAATTTGGAGGATACAATCCGCAGGGAGAAGGAACCATTACCTGGGCCAAAGTAGGATATCCAATAGGGGGTTTCTGGGTAACCAAAACGGATGGTATTTTCCAAAGCGATGCAGAAGTTCAGGCACACAAAAATTCAAAGGGCGAGGTGATTCAACCCGATGCCCAGGAAGGTGATATCCGGTTTGTAGATTACAACGATGATGGACAAATCTCTGATGATGATCGCCAGTATGTGGGCAGCCCCTTCCCCAGTCTGGCCTATGGTATCAGAGGAGGATTGACATACAGAGCTGTTGATTTTTCCTTCTTCTTTGATGGCATGTACGGTAATAAAATATACAACTATACCCGCGCCAGAATGGAATCTACCAATGAGATCATCAACTTCTCAACCAAATTGTTAAATTCCTGGACACCTACTAATACCCATACCAGCATCCCGCGTTTTGCACCACAGGACCCCAACAAAAACTGGCGTCGTGTGAGCGACCGTTGGATGGAAAGCGGTTCATATCTCAGGCTGAAAACCATTGAATTAGGCTATGCCCTTCAAGGGGGGCTATTAGATAAAGCCGGAATCAATTCCGGTAGAATTTACCTGGCTGCCGATAACCTGTTTACTATAACTCCTTACACCGGATATACTCCTGATCTGGGACAAAATAATGACCAAAATGGGGGCGGTTCCGGAACGATGACTGCCGGAACAGATCACGGTCGTTTCCCACTGGCCCGGACGGTAACTATAGGGCTGCAGGTCAATTTTTAACTCCCTTATTCAGAAAATTATTTTTCATCTTAATAACAGAAGATAAATGAAAACGATAATAAAAACGATATCAACGCTGGCAATAGCAGGGTTATTGTTCAGTGGATGCAAAAAGGATTTCTTAAACAAAATCAACCGAAACGAACCGGTGGAGCAAACCTTCTGGACCTCTGCAGAAAATGCGGAATCCGCTATTCCCACTGTTTATTCCCAGTTGCGCAGTCAGATGTATGGATACTATGGCGCTTATACCGGATTCCAAACCATGAATCGCGCAGACGATACGTGGTTCATTCTTGGAGAAGAAGTATTTAACTGGGATTATGCAACTTATCACAACGATCCCGGTACGGCCAACAGTGATTTTGGAAGTCTTTATGAAGGTGTAAACCGGGCCAATGTATTCCTCAAGAATATCGGAAAGATAGATATGGACGAGCAAAAGAAAGAGGAGCTGATTGGTGAAGTGCGTTTCTTACGAGGCCTTTATTATTTCCTTTTGGTAACTAATTTTGGGGATGTGCCCTTACGTTTGATTCCGGCAGGAGACGATCCGGACGGCATTATGAAACCTTCTTCTCCGGCAGATACCATTTGGAAGCAGGTTATTTCCGACTTTAGGGCAGCCAAACAATCTTTACCCGTAACCAGGCCTTCAACCGAAACCGGACGGGCTACCAAAGGCGCCGCGATAGCGTATCTTGGAAAAGCTTTGGTTTATACTAAAGATTATCAGGATGCAGAAACGGAATTATCTGCATTGCTAACAGCGCCTTATACCTATGATTTAGTAAGCAACCCCGATGACAATTTTAATGAAAATACCGAATTTAACAAGGAGTCTGTATTTGAAATAAATTATGACGGTGGATTTGGTTCGGGTTCCTGGGGTGCTGAAGATGCCACGGCCACTATGGGTTGTGTTCTACCCAACTTTGTAGGATCAGATGGCACAGGCGGCTGGTTTAAATTTATGCCCAGTGCTTCAATAGTCAAAGACTTTATCCAGGAAGAAAGGCCGGCAGGATCAGATACCCGTTTCGATAAAAGAATGTACACCAGCTTTTTCTGGAAATATTCAGATTTTGAAAAAGGAAAGCCTGATGGTAAATGGTTCGGAAACCAAACTTTCGATGACATGTGGGCCAATGGAGAAGCAGGTAAAATATCTCGCGGCGCCCCCGATTATCCGACTATAAGCGGGGTCACCGGCCGTTTTTTAACGAAGAAGTTTACCAACTTCTATAAAAATGTTCCCGATGCCAACAGCATGTATGACCAATCCAATCAGAATAACAACCTCCGTCTGATGCGCTTTGCCGAAGTATTGCTGCTCCATGCAGAAGCCTGTATCAAAAATGGTAATCTGGGAGATGCCGCTAAAGACTTAAAACGTATCAGGGACCGGGCCGGCCTGGCAGATAAAACCTGGAGCAGTGCAGAAGACATGATGAAAGAGGTAAGACATCAGAATGAATTGGAGTTTTTCTTCGAAGGACATCGATTTTTTGACTTGAAACGCTGGTTTGATTATGACCAGATGAAACAAATCCTTGTAGATAATAAAAAACAAGGGGCCGAGAACTTTCAACCTAAGCATTATGTATTGCCCATCCCAAATAGTGAAATTAAAACCAACTCTGAACTTAAACAAAATCCGCTATGGCGATAATTCCGCTGAGCAGATGGAATTTTTTAAAACCGGCAGCCCTCCTTTTCGGACTGCTGGTTTTATTTGCCTCCTGCAGCCAAAATGAAGTTAAAATTCAGGCTGATAATGATACCAAGCAAGCGATACGAGAGCTAATCAACGAGGGCTCCCTTTTAAATAAAATAGAAGAAGAGGGGAAAGACTATCTATTTAGTTTTGAAACAAGAGATTTAAAAATACCCCATACAGCGATTAAAGAGATAATCCCTGATTCAGCATATTGGAAAACAACCTTAATTTTCCCCGATGACACCCGGTTAACCGTCCCTTCAAAAGGAGGTTCCCTGGATTTTATTATTAATCGGGTAAAAGTAAATCCTTCGGGGTATAATCCGCTTGCAGCTCGCGTAGATGTAAACCTACCTGCTTACGGCCGTGTAAAAGTTACGGTATTGGGGAAGAACGATGCGAACGGAACCCTTACCCATCTGTGTCAGTCTTTAACGCCCAATCAAAGCGTTCCCATTTTTGGATTATATCCTGATTATAACAACAAAGTTAAGTTGACCTTTACGGATAAGGACGGGAATGAACGTGGTTCTGTTCAATTAAACATTCAAACAGAAGCCCTCAACAATCGGAATATTCCACAATTCCAGGTTATTAAATCTCAACCTGAAAATATGGAGCCAGGTATTAACTTGGTAAACTATCCGGGCGCCAGTGAGTTAGATGTTTCTATTCCATATATGGTAGATAATGAGGGTGAAATCCGTTGGATATTGTTTTTAGATTCTTCTCCCGAGTTAAACAACCTGTCCATCTCATCAGGTTTAAAAAGAGCCAAAGACGGGTCTTTCCTTACTGCAGATCAAAACCAACAGCGGGTAGTGAAGTTTGATATGTTTGGAAATTTGATAAAACAATGGGATTTAAAGAAATTAGGATATACCTTTCATCATGATATTACTGAAGCTGCAAATGGAGATTTTTTAATTACCGTTACAAAAACAACTGCACAATTAACAAACGGCAGACCACGGGTAAAAGATCATATTATTGAATTAAACCCTCAAAGTGGCAGCGTGGTAAAAGAATGGGATCTGGCCAACCTGGCAGATACTTCCCGCTATTTAAAGCCGGATGGCATTACCCCTCCTCAATTTTCTCAAAATCCCTCAAACTGGGCACACAATAACGCTATCATAGAATTTGATAACGATCTGCTGGCTACCATGCGTTACCAGGGGATCATCGGATTCAGCCATGCAGGTCATTTAAAATGGATCATTTCCCCTCACAAATATTGGAGTAAAAAATTTCAGCCCTACCTGCT
>CAYRBD010000142.1:0-6262 GCA_964422465.1 uncultured Chitinophagaceae bacterium | reverse complement strand
TATTTCTGGACAGCGTATATCTTTTCCAGTTTATAAATAAAAAACTTCTTCAATGAGCGGTTGTTCTCCTTATTTATCATAACGTCCTCCAATTTTTGATGGGGTAATCATTAACCGGTGATGCAACCCTGTTTATATACAATTCAGATACGGCTTCAACGATATTATTCGGAGAAGAATCATCCGGCATCTCTTTTAAGAACATTTCATAAACAAACCGAACGATTTCATTTTTGCTTTGAATTTCAGCAGGAGGATGAAAGGAGAAAATTTTACAAGGGACTTTCCATGGCGTATGTTGTGGATTTGTCAAAGCATACAGTACAATTAGGGGTGTTTCCCTGGCTGCGGCAATATGAATGACTACCGTATTTACGGATATGATAAAAGGAGCATGATCGATTAAGGCGATTAATTCTGATATATTTAGCCTTCCGGCCAGCGCGATTGCTCCGCAGCCAATCTCTTTCACAATCTTATTTATTTCCTCGCGTTGTTTTTCATTTCCGGTACAGAAAAGTTGAAGGTTAAACCTTTCGATTAATTTTTTTCCAACTTTTTTCCATTCCTTTGTTGGATAAGCCCTTTTATTTTCACTTACGCCGGCATGCAATATGCACCAGGGTTTTTCCGGCTTTCCCCCGGCAGCATATATTTTTTCCCTGGCCGCTTGCCAGGCGGTGGACGGATATTGAAGATGAATCCGGTCGTCTGAAACGGTGGCGCCTATAGTTTTTACCAGTTTTAAATCGCGTACCACCTGATGCTGGATGGTAAAATAAGGCTCCTTATCCGGGACCCAATGCGTGAGCAGTTGATATGGATTCTCCCGGCAATAGGCCAACCGGATCGGGATGTTAGCCATCAAAGCCAGGAGGGCGGCAGGTAAAGGGTTTTGGCTATAGACTGTAAAAATAACGGCTGCATCAAATTGGCTATCCCGCAATAAACCGATGATTTTTGCTACCTCTTCAGCGCCTGTCCTTTTTCGATTCCAGGGGGCCCTGAAGGGTATTGTCTGATCAATACAATCAACCTGCCTGGCAATCTCTTTTGTCGCCGGAGAAAGGAGTACCGTAATTTTACATCCGAAAGTTTCTTTCAAAGCCCGGAGAGCAGGAATACTCATAAGCAGGTCCCCCATATTATCTGTACGGATACATAGAACATTTTTTAAATTTATCTTTTTTTTCATGACCTGTTTTTATTTTACCCGGCAGCATAAGTCTCATGAATACGCTGGATGACTTTTGTAGTAGAGTGATTGGGGGTGAGTGGCAAAAGGCGAACGACCCCTCCCAGTTTTTCGACCAAAGGTGCCTCTGGTAAAAGTGCACGGGTATAATCTCCGCCTTTAACAAAGATATCAGGCTTTATAACCTTAATAATTTTAGAAGGAGAATCTTTTTCTTTTTGTCCAAATGAAATAATATGATTTACAGAAGCAAGGCCTGCAATCACTTCTACCCGGTCTGCCAGTGGATTTACGGGCCGCCCCGGCCCTTTGAGTCTTCTGATGCTTGCATCGTCATTGATAGCCACGATTAAAATATCCCCCAGCCTGCCGGAGTCTTTTAAATAGTTGACATGCCCACAGTGAAGAATGTCGAAACATCCATTGGTAAAAACGATTTTCTTCTTCTGTATTCGATAGATATCGCATATTTCTCCCAGCTCCTTTAAATTGGCAATATATTTCTGACCGAATAAGAAAAAGGAACGAAGTTCTATATCCGTACAGCAAGCGGTATCTTTTTTCTTTACCGAAATAGCGGCGGCAGTTGTAGCCAGTTCTGTGGCCATTGATACCTTGGCTTTGCAGATCAAAGCAAGGGTTAGGGCACTGATAAACGTATCTCCGGCACCCACCACGTTAGGATGTACTATCGGTATCGCGGCGGACTGATGCACCAATATTCCGTTCTTAAAGACTAGTGAACCCTCTGCATCCAGGGTAACAACATTTATTTCAGCCCCTGTGATTTCATTCATATATTCTCCATACCGTTTTATTTGTTCGTTCCGACCGGATTCCAGGCAGGGAATTTTTAGCAGTTGGGTGGCTTCCTGATAATTGGGCTTTACAAGGGTAGGATGGAGCGGTTTGAAATCGCCTAAATGTTTAGAATCTACAGCTAAAAAAATAGGTTTTTTTCGATGTAATGTGGTTAAAGAACGGACTACATCTTTAGTTAAAATACCTTTGTTATAATCTGCAATGATAACTGCATCACATCGAGCGTATGCACTGGTTATCCCATTGATCAAATGCCTTCGTGTTGCGTCTGAAATATCAGATGTTGTCCCCTTATCGAAACGGGTTAAAATCTGTTCCTGGACCATTATCCGCTCTTTGACTAAAGTATCCCGCTTCTTGTCATGAACTAAATATTCCGTATTGATGCCTTTTGCCTGAAGCAATTCTACTGCTTTCCCGGCTGCTGCATCTTTACCACAAACAGAGCTAAAGAATACTGTTGCCCCGAGTGCTTTTAGGTTGGCTGCTACGTTCGCTGCTCCCCCGATAAACATTAATTCCTCCCTTACATTTACAACAGGAACCGGTGCTTCCGGTGAAATACGGGTTGAATTTCCTTTCAGGTAAATATCCAGCATAAGGTCTCCAATTACCAAAATTTTTACCTTTGAAAACTCATTTATTAATTGCCAGTTTTTTAAATCCATTGTTTTTATTTTTGAACCCTGGTTATGGTAACAGCACCTTTTCTGTAATTAAAATCAGTTTCGCCGCATCATTAATGCTTCGGGCAATGAGGTCGGGAATCCTTTTTTCAGCCATTTCCCATTCAGTCTCATGCCCGTTATCAATTAAAATAGTTTTGCAGCCGGCCCGGTTTCCCGCTTCCACATCATCAAGTATATCTCCGATCATCCAGGATTGTGAAAGGTTAATATCCAATGCCATAGCCGCTTTTACCAACATCCCCGGAGCCGGTTTCCGACAACTGCAGGATATTGCGTATTTTTTAATTTTTCCTTCGGGATGATGAGGACAATAATAAAAGCCATCTAACGGAATTCCTTCCTTCCCGAGAAGCCTTTCTATCTCTTTTTGAACCCCTTTTAATTCCTTTTCTTTAAAATAACCATAAGCCACTCCGGCCTGGTTAGTTATTACTATAAATTTAAAACCTTCTGCCTGCAGGCGCTTTAACCCCTCTTTTATATTTTCTTCTAAAGCTATATAATCAGGGTTAACATTATAAGCCTTATTTAATATTAGCGTTCCATCTTTATCCAAAAAAACAGCTTTATTCATGTATCCTTTTTATTTTATGGCCACGATGTTTCTTGTAAAGGGAGAACCATTACCTCCGGTACAGTGGTTTCTTCCGGCTGTGATAAAATGAACTGAATCGTTTTTGCTACATTAAGTGGTTCTTGCAATTTTGTTTGGTCCAGGTCGGGGAAACGATCTAACAAAAAGGCTGTCCGCATGCCTCCTGCTATAATAGCCGAAACTTTAATATTGTCCCGCCGTGCTTCGGTAAACAAAGCTTGTGAGAAACCGCGTAATCCCCACTTGCTCGCATGGTAAGCAGAAGCCTCCGTCCACCCTCTTAATGCGGCAGTAGAAATGATGTTTATTATATGTCCGCTCTTTTCTCTTTTCATCATCTGCAATGCAAATTTGCTCATGATAAAAGAGGCCCTCAGGTTGGTGTTTACTACTTTATCCCACTCAGTTATAGATAGCTCAGTAACTGGCTTTGTAACATCTGCACCTGCATTGTTAATTAAAATATTTATAGAACCGTATTTCCTTTCCACAAACTCAAAAAAATCAGCTATTTCTTCTTCTTTGCAAAGATTTAAGGGATAGGAAACGGCATCGCATCCGGTATTTAATATTTCTTCCTGAACATTTTTTAATTTCTCTTCTTGTAAATCTACCATGAGAATAGTATATTCTTTGCAGGCCAATGTGGTGCAAATGGCTTTGCCTAGTCCCTGCGCAGCGCCTGTGACAATCACAATTTTTTTATCCTTCATGTTTTTTTCTATTAAATGTTTAATCTTTATTTTTCTATGAAGCTGTAATAGGAGCATGATACCGATAACCGACTTCTTCATAAAGGCGGGATACATGCCGGGCTATTTCTGTCCATGTAAAAAAGGCATTTACACGCCTGAGCGCTTCTTTACTGATCTTTTCACATAAGAGATTATCCATTAGAAGTTCATTTAATTGATCTGATAATATCCCCGGAGCATTAGGAGGAACTAAAAACCCCGTTTTATGATCCTGGATACTGTATTTTATCCCTCCGACATTGGACCCGATTACCGGTGTGCCGCAGGCCATTGCTTCAAGAGGCGTAATGCCAAAGGGCTCATACCAGGGGGTAGTAACAAAAACATCTGCCGCAGAATAGTAATATTTTAGATGCTCCCTGTCCTTTCTTCCGGTAAAGAAGACCCGGTTTTTTATTCCCTCCTCTGTCGCTATCTGCATTAACCTTTCTATTTCTGGGTCTTTCTCCGGTATAGCTACATCTGCCGGACCACCTACCACTATTAATTTAACTTCTGTCTTCCTTTTTTTTAACCTTCCGACTCCCCGTATTACATTATCTACTCCTTTTCTGGGTACCATTCGTCCCAACTGCAAAACAATTTTTGCATGAGCAGGAATATGTAAGACCCGGCGTGCATATTTTCGTTCCACCGGATAAAACTCCTTCGGATTAAAGCCACAAGGGATGATCATGATTTTATTTGGCGGTGCAGCATAATAATTAATCAAATCTTCTTTATCCTGGGGACATTCGGCAATGATGCAATCGGCATTTTTAATGGACTGTTCTTCAATAATCATTCTTTCTAAAGGGAACTTGTCTTTATCGCGCTGGTATTTTCTCCTCACCTGGCCTAGCGCGTGAAAAGTGACGACATAAGGAATACCCATTATTATTTTTAAGGCATCTGCCACCATTGCCGACATGAAAAAATTTGCATGGATTAAAGTATAATAAAGATGATGCTTTTTAATAAACCCAAGCATGTTATTTTTAAAGTCGCTGATAAAGGGCAAAAGCTGTTCCTTTGCAATTCCCATTGCAGGCCCTGCATCTACGTGTATGATTCTTATCCCCGGCATCCACCGTACGACTTCCGGTAATCCTTCCCGATCGCGACGAGTAAAAATGTCTATTTCAAAGCCCAGGGTAATTAGTTCCCTGGCTAATTCTCCGACATAAACATTCTGACCACCGCTATCTACACCGCCTAATATCGCCAATGGAGATGCATGAACACTAATAAAGGCAACCTTTTTTCTCATATTTTAACTTTTTTACTACATCATAAAATAAAGCTTCCCATTCTTTTGTAAACCTATTGATATCGAATTGTCTTTCTGCCGCTTTCTTTGCTCCTCTTCCCAATTGCTCCGCACATGCTTTATCCGCTAACAATAATTTCATCTTTTCCAGGAGTTTGGACGGTTCCGTACTCACGTATCCAGAAACGTTATTTTCAATTATACTAACCATTTCAGTAGTGGCCAGGCCAATAACCGGCATCCCCAGCATCATTGCTTCACATACAGCGAGACCCAGGCTGGTATAACGGATCGGATTAAAAAAAAACCGGTAACGCGATAAAAATTCGGGTAGCTCCGGTAAAGGAATTTCTCCCAAGCCGCCGTATTCCGCCGTATTCATTCCTACCAAATCCAAGGGGACTAACTTGCGGAGTTTCTGGAAGATATCCGCTCCCAGCCGCCTGCCCCTTGCGCCTAAATTATTAACTACCACAATTCCCTTTCTCCATTCTCCCGTATAATGTACTGGCGCTTTAATAACGCCGTGAACTATTATTTTAGGAATACTGTTTCCATTGTCCCACATTAAAGCATTGAAGGGCGTAACGTGTACCAAGGTGGTTTCAGGATCATTTCCTGCAACATGTTTCGTATCTGTAGGATGCTTTCTTGGTGGATCATGTTCCAGGTATATTTTTGGAAGTTTTTTACGTTGATCTGTACTTAAAATTTCATATTGATCAACACGATAGTTTTTGGCCGACTGAAAAAGAATACAATCAAAATACATTTCTTTTACCTTTTCTGCCGTCACTTCTATCACATTATTTCCAAAAGGGAAGGTACAGCCTCTGCCGCCATAGCCTTCCCCTTTTTCTTGTTCTACTGGAATATACAAATCGTAATTCCCCTGTGACAGATAATATAAATAACTCCCGTGAATATGCCAGGTGAAAATCCTTAATCTATTGTTTA
>CAYRBD010000141.1:0-6412 GCA_964422465.1 uncultured Chitinophagaceae bacterium | reverse complement strand
TATATTGAGGGGTCAAGCGTGGGGGCTGAATTTTTTGGAGAAAAAGGAACGCTGGTTTTGTTAGGGAGAAATGCCTATAAAGTATATGATCTGGATAATAAATTGCTGAAAGACGTTAAAAATGACTTTAAAATTAATACCAGAGATACTGTAAGTCCCGCACAGAATTTAGATGCGCTGCATATCCAAAATTTCTTTGACGGAATCCGGAATAACACGCCTTTAAATGCAGAAATTGAAAAAGGCTATAAGAGTACTTTACTGGTGCAACTGGGAAACATTGCTGTTAGGTGTGGGAATATTTCCTTTAAAACCAATCCTGAGAATGGACATATCCTGGATAATAATGAAGCCATGAAACTTTGGGACAGACAATATCAACCGGGCTGGGAACCGGAAGTGTAAAACCCTTTGAATAAAACGTTGTGGACATAACCCTTGATAAAATAGACTCCATTGTTGTCATCCTGTTCTTTCTGCTCATGCTGGTCATCGGCGTATGGTCTTATTTCAGGAGCAAAAATTCTGAAGATTATTTTGTGGCAGGAGGTAAATTACCCTGGTGGCTGGCCGGTATCTCGCATCATGTATCCGGCCATAGCGGAGCCGTTTTTGTAGCCTATGCCGCAGTGGCTTATACACATGGATTTACGATGTATGTATGGTGGGCACTTCCGGTGGGAATAGCGGTTATCATAACAGCCCATATATTTCCGGTCTATTGGTGTCGGTTACGTAAAAATTTCCATATCCAGTCTCCTTTAGAGTATTTGAAGATTCGTTATGATTTAACAACCCAGCAGATTATTGCCTGGTCGGGGGCTGTGCTGAAGATATTTGATGTAGGTGCCAAATGGGCTGCTATTGGTATCTTGTTACATGTAGTCGCGGGTATTCCTATGACTACGGGCATTTTAGTTTCCGGAATAGTAACATTGGTTTATGTAACCGTTGGGGGGCTATGGGGTGTGATAATTACCGATTTTATCCAGTTTTTGGTACAAGTGATAGGGGGAGTGGTGATGTTTATTCTGGTTATGGATAAATTAGGTGGCGTGGATTCCGTTCTGGGAATGTGGAAAAAATTGCCTCCCAGCCACCACCAATTGTTTAACGACCCTTATACGGCCGGATTTGTGGGCATTATGTTTTTTCTGTATTTCTTAAGTTATAATGGTGGAAGCTGGAGCCTGGCCACGCGTTATATCTCCTCCCACTCTGAACGGGAAGCTTCTAAAGCGGCCAGACTTTCAGGAATTTTATATCTTTTCTGGCCACTGATATTGTTTTTCCCGATGTGGGCTGCGCCGCTGATATTGCCGAACCTGGCAGACCCTGCCGAGTCCTATGGCTGGCTGATGTTGGATATTTTGCCTACCGGATTAATTGGCCTGGTCATTGCATCGTTATTTGCAGCTACGATGGGGATGACTTCTTCTGATGTGAATACCATATCTGCAGTGATAACAAGGGATATCCTGCCAACGGTATCTAAAAAATTTAAGAACGATAAGAGGCCCTTACGAACAGCAAGAATTACGACCTTTCTTTTTACGTTGGGAACCCTAATTGTAGCACTTAATTATGAACGCTTTGGTGGGGTACTGGGACTTATTGTAAATTGGTTTGGTGCATTAGTCGGGCCTACAGCTCTGCCGCTTTTGTTTGGAATGTTGCCGATGTTCAAAACCTGCGGAAAGCGAGCTGCCATTGTTTCCATCATTGCCGGGCTGCTTACGTTTGTAATTACCAAAGATATAAATCTTAATAGCTTAGCTTTGGAAGTAGGATTACCAACAATTGTTTCTGCTGTCATTTATATCGGTGCCGGCTTATTGACGAGGGCAACCCCCGAACGCGTGACAAAGATGCTTGCATCCCTTAAAAAAGAAAGCTAAAGTTATTAACCATGTCAGATACACAAACAAATATTATCCATTTTGACCCGGAGCATCAGCTATACAGAGCGCCTGGGTTGATAGACCTTCAGGTCAATGGGATAAATGGGGTGGATTTTAATGACTTGTCGCTGACTGAAGAAGGAGTGCTAAACGCCACTCGTTATCTGCTAAGCCGTGGAACTACCACCTTTTTCCCGACGGTAATTACCAATTCGGATGAAAATATTTTGAGGCTGTTCCAGATATTGACAAGGGCTTGCGAACGCTATCCGCTGGTAGGAAGAGCCGTGGGTGGTTTCCATCTGGAGGGGCCCTTTATTTCTCCGAAAGACGGCGCCAAAGGAGCACATGATGCGCAATATATTAAACCGCCGGACTGGGAGTTGATGGAACGATTTCAACAGGCTGCCGCTGGAAAAATAAAAATCGTCACTTTAGCTCCTGAATGGGAGGAATCAGAAGACTTTATAGAAAAATGCCGGGAGAGTAATATCCTTGTTTCCATGGGACATTCTCTTGCCGGTTCAGCACAAATTAAAAATGCGGTAACCGCCGGATTGACCTTGTCCACCCATCTGGGAAATGGTATTCCGTTGATGTTGAAACGGCATCCCAATTTAATTTGGGATCAGTTGGCTAATGACGGCTTATATGCCATGATGATTGCAGACGGTCACCATCTTCCGGATACCTTTATGAAGGTGGTTAAAAAAGCCAAAGGTGAGAAGGTTATTTTAGTGAGTGATGCGACTCAATTTGCGGGGATGCCTCCGGGAGAATATCAGACACATATTGGTGGAAGTGTAGTATTGAACGCTGGTAACAGGTTATCGATGAAAGGGTCAGAAGGTTACCTGGCTGGGGCTGCAAAGGATTTGTTACAAGGGGTAGAAACCCTGGTAGATCATAAATTGGAAACCCTGGAAGACGCCTGGAAAATGGCCTCTGTGTATGTGATAAATATGCTGAAAGAAACTTTCCCGGAATTTGAAAAGATAAAGGATAAGGTAGAGTTTCAGATAGAAGAAGGGAATAGGATTATCGTTAAAAAGGTCTTTAAGAATGGGAAAGTAGTGGAATAGATATTTGACTTGACCTTTGGCGCACCTCTGCGGTTCTTAGCGTAACTCTGCGTTATAGGTTATTACACAGAGACTCGTAAAGGGGCAAAGGTTCGCAAAGCCCTTAAAATAAAGTAAAATACTATGACTAAAAAACAATATGGATTTGGCCTTATCGGAGCTGGTGCTATTGCCCGCTCTCATGCAAGGGCTATTTCGGAAATAGAAAATGCGGAGTTAAAAGGCGTTTACAGCAGGACAAAGAGCAAAGCCGATAAAATAGCAGATCAATTTTCTGCCATTGCGTATGCTTCCTTAGAAGAACTGTTACAGAACAAAGAGATTGATATCGTTTGTATTTGTACCCCTTCAGGAATACATCTTGAGCCTGCGCTAAAATGTATTGCTGCCGGAAAACATTGCCTGATAGAAAAACCACTGGAAATAACTATAGAACGATGTGATAAGATTATAGATGCAGCCATAGAGGCGGGTGTTAAAATAGGAGTGATCTTCCAATCCAGGTTTCATGAAGCAGAACAAAATCTGAAAAAGGCGGTGGTCGAAGGTAGGTTTGGAGACCTTGTGGTGGGGGATGCCTATATCAAATGGTACCGTAGCCCCGAGTATTATGCATCGACAAAATGGAGGGGAACCAGGCAATTTGACGGAGGAGGTGCACTCATGAATCAGGGTATTCATTCTGTAGATTTACTGCAGTGGTTTATGGGGCCTATTGCATCGGTACAGGCAATTAGTACAAGGGCAAAGCATAAAAATATTGAAGTAGAAGACACGGTTGTAGCTATCGTACAATTTGCAAATGGAGCATTGGGAACCATTGAAGCTTCTACTGCGGTATTTCCCGGTTCCCAGAGAAGAGTGGAAGTAAGAGGAACAGAGGGAAGTGCAGTTTTAGAGGGAGATGGTATAATAGAATGGGAATTTAGAGTGGGAAAAGAGGAGGATAAACAGATAAATCATCCAGGAAAGGCAGAACAGTCCGGGGGAGCCTCAGATCCGTCAGATATCAGTTTTAGAGGACATCAGTTGCAGATGGAAGATATGATACAGGCGATAGAAACCGGAAATTTACCTACCGTTACTGCAGAGGAAGGCAGGAAATCAGTAGCGATTATTGAAGCGATATATAAAAGTGCGAAATCGGGTGAAATGGTGCGGGTAAGGAAGTAAGTAAGGAGCGAGGGAGCATTGAAACATGAAACATGAAACTTGAAACATTGAAACATTGAAACATTGAAACATTGAAACAACAATGAATAAAGAACTTAAAATAGATCAGCTTGCTGTTAAAATATTAAATAGCCGGAAGGAAATGGGAAAATGTGCTGCGGAAGACGTTATAGGAAAAATAAAAGAATTACTTGCAATGCAAGATGAAGTCAATATTATTTTTGCCGCTGCCCCTTCACAAGATGAGTTCCTGTACTTTTTGGCTGAGGAAAAAAATATAGAATGGCCGCGGGTGAATGCCTTTCACATGGATGAATACCTCGGACTGGATAAAAATCATCCTGCCCGGTTTGGGAATTTTTTAAAGGAGCGGATTTTTGATAAGGTATCTTTTAAAAGTATCTTTTATTTGAATAAGGACGGTTACGAACCCGATGAGGAAATTCGCAGATATGCTGCTTTATTACAAAAATATCCGCCTGATGTGGTGTGTATGGGGATTGGAGAAAATGCGCATATTGCTTTTAACGATCCACATGTGGCAGATTTTAAGGATCCTGTGTTGGTAAAAAAGGTGCAGCTTGAGGAAGCTTCCCGTATGCAACAGGTACATGACGAGTGTTTTGATTTGCTCGAAGAAGTGCCTGAAATGGCTGTTACGCTGACAGTTCCTATGCTTATGAGCGCCAAATATGTATATTGTATTGTGCCGGGAATAAATAAGGCAGAAGCGGTATATCATACTATGAATGATAAGATAAGTGAAGGATATCCTTCTACTGTTTTAAGGAGACATCCAAATGCAACTTTATATCTGGATCAGGAAAGTGCGAATAAATTGATATTTTAAGATATGAAAAAGAACCCACTTTTAACCATACTTTTATTTATAATGATAACAGGAACAAGCTGTATGCAATCGAAGAATAAAGAAGGGCAAGCGCTTTATCATCTAATTGTTTTGGCGCCTGCACATTTTCATGCTGCATTGGTGCAGAAATCAATGTATCCGGAAATTGATTCTAACGTCAGGGTCTTTGCTCCACCGGCGGACAAGCACGGAGTAAAAAATTATCTGAATTTCATTACAGAATACAACAACCGGACTAAAAATCCTACCCACTGGCACGAAGAGGTATATACAGTACCGGATTATCTGGAAAAAATGCTACAGGGAAAACACGGGGAAAATTCTATAGTGGTTATTGCAGGAAATAATAAAAAGAAAACGGATTACATAACGAAATCCATTAATGCCAGATTTAATGTGTTTGCAGATAAGCCAATGGCCATTAACTCTTCTGGTTTTCAGCAGTTAAAAGCTGCTTTTGACTCGGCCGAAAAAAAGAAGGTTTTGCTCTATGATATTATGACCCAGCGGTATGAGATTACTAATATCCTACAAAAAGCTTTTTCAGAATTACCCGATGTTTTTGGGGAATTGGAAAAGGGAACGGAGAAAGAGCCTGCAGTAGAATTTGAAAATGTGCATCATTTTTATAAAAATGTTTCCGGCACTCCGCTGGTGCGCCCAGACTGGTATTTTGATGTGAAGCAACAGGGCGAGGGGATCGTGGACGTTACCACTCATCTGATTGACCTGATACAATGGGAATGTTTCCCACAAACGGTTTTTAATTATAAAAAAGATGTGCGGATGCTATCTGCGCGGCATTGGCCTACCACACTGACGTTCAAGCAATTTAGTAAAGTAACCGGAGACAGCGTCTATCCCGACTTTTTAGAACCCTACATTAAAGATAGTCTCTTGCAGGTCTTTGCCAATGGAGAGATGAATTATACGCTTAAGGGGGTTCATGTCCGGGTAAAAGCAGTATGGCAATATGCAGCCCCCAAAGGGGAAGGAGATACTTATCAGGCATTACTAAAGGGCAGCAAAGCCAACCTGATCATTCGTCAGGGGAAGGCACAACATTATCAGCCTGTTTTGTATATTAAACCACTGAAGAATAAAGATGTTCAATGGGAAAGAGCACTGCAGGCGGGTCTGGAGAAAATTAAGGAAAAATATCCGGGTATTTCACTGGATCAAACTGCTATAGGCTGGAAAGTAAATATTCCCGAGAAATACAATATTGGACATGAACAACATTTTTCCCTGGTGATAAAGCAATATTTGCAGTACCTGAAACAGGGAAGCATGCCGGAATGGGAGACTTCCTTCATGCTGACTAAATATTATACAACCACGCAGGCGTTGGAAATGGCGGGAAATAAATAAATTCCTGCAAAAAA
>CAYRBD010000140.1:0-6463 GCA_964422465.1 uncultured Chitinophagaceae bacterium | reverse complement strand
GGATTTTTTGGAAGACTTCAATTAATTGAGTTTGTGCTACCTTCGTGTATTCGAGCCTTCGTGGCAGAATTTAACTTTTCTAAACTAAAAAATCATGCTTTGCATTTACCATGAATCTACGGATCCTTATTTTAACGTAGCCACCGATGAGTATATATTGAAATACCTTGAAGAAGATTGTTTTATGCTTTGGCGAAATGACAATGCCATTATTATTGGTAAATATCAAAATACCCTTTCGGAAATTAATTATGATTATGTGAAAGCGCATCACATCGCGGTGGTTAGGAGGATGTCGGGAGGAGGAGCCGTATATCACGACCTTGGGAATTTGAATTTCTCTTTTACCAAGGCAGGGAAAGATACTAACCTGTCCAATTTTGAAGAATTTACACGCCCCATTGTAGAAGTCATCCGGCAGTTGGGTGGAAATGCCCGTTTTGAAGGTAAGAACGACCTGATGATTGATGGCATGAAGATCGCCGGAAATGCCGCTCATATTTATAAAAATAAAATCCTTCATCACGGTTGTTTGTTGTTTTCTTCGGAGATGAGGAATGTGAGTGAGGCGCTTAAGATTAACCCGGTAAAATATGTGGATAAAGCAGTTAAATCTATCCCCAAGCGGGTAACCAATATATCGGACCATTTAGAAAGACCGCTGACTATCGAAGCCTTTACTGATAAACTGATGGACTATGTGCTGGCTACTTTCCCCGGCGCGCGGCTTTATAAATTTACAGAAGAAGATAAAAAAATAATACAAAAGCTCCGGGATGAGAAATATGCAACCCGGGAATGGAATTATGGTAAATCTCCGGATTATAATTTTAAAAAGGCCATCAGAACGAAGGGAGGGTTGCTTGAAATGAACCTGGAAGTGAAAAGAGGAATTATAAAAGAAGCCAAAATATTCGGAGATTTCTTTTCTGAAAAAGGGATATCAGATGTGGAAGAGGCTTTGGTCAATACCAATCATGAAGAACGCGCCATCCGTAAAGCCTTGTCTCAATTTGACCTGGATAAACATTTTAAGAATATAACTGAGGACAATCTGGTCGCTGCCATGTTTTAGTGCAACAATCTGGCAATTCCCTCTTTATAGGTGTTGCAATGTGCATTCACGATATGCCGTACCTGGTCGGAGTATCCGCCCCCCATGCTGACTTGTACCGGGAGATGCCATTTTTTACAAAATTCAAATACCAGTTGGTCTCTTTCCCGGCAGTCTTCAATAGTAAGCCCGAGTTTACCCATCTTATCGGTATTCAATACATCCACGCCTGATTGGAAAAATATAAACTCGGGCTGTACCCGATTAGGTAATTCTTCTAATTTTTCAGATAGCATCTGTAAGTAATCTTTCCCCATCATATCATCCGGGAGCCCCACATCCCAATCGGATTGCTCTTTTTTAAACGGGAAATTATTTTGTCCATGCATAGAGAAAGTAAATACCCGTGGTTCATTCTTGAAAATATCTGCTGTTCCGTTTCCCTGATGAACATCCAGGTCGAGGATCAATATTTGTTTATAGTTTGTATGATGAAGAAGATACCCGGCGGCAATAGCCTGATCGTTTAGCATGCAGAATCCCTCTCCCCAATTTGTTCCGGCATGATGAGTACCTCCGGCAATATTGAAACCAATCCCTCTTTTTATCGCTGCTTTTGCAGCTTCAATAGTCCCTTTTGCAATTCGGAGTTCCCGCTCAATCAGACGCTGACTTAAAGGGAACCCGATCCTGCGGATTTCTTTTGGGCTGAGAGAAAGAGACAACAGCTTGTCCAGATATTCGTTTTTATGAATTCCTTCCAAATATAGTCTGTGTATCGGCCCAGGATTGAAAAAATCTGCTTCTGTAACCACTCCTTCCCATAAGAGCTGCCTGGGCAGCAGTTCATATTTCATCATCGGAAACCGGTGTCCTTCCGGCAGAGGATATTTGAATATCGGATGCCATGCGATAAATGGCAGCTGTTTTTGTCTCATTTCAAAATGCAAAGCTATGAAAACGAGACTGTGTTTTTATAAGCTAAAAATACCCAATACTGGGTATTTTTAAATACCTGCTTGTCTGGTACCTTTGCAAAACTTCGACCAGAAACCCATATATTGAATTTATAAATTTAAAAATGGATTTTCAAAATTTCACCTTTAGAGCTGCCTTGAAAGAATGGCTTCATTCTTTCAAAGTGGGCCTCCAATCACAAAAAAGAAAGACTGTTATCGAATATTATGGAAATGGACAACCTAAAACAGTTTGGCTCTTTGAAGGGGAAAAGAACAGAGGATATGAGAATTTTGATGAAGCAGGCCGGCTAATAAGAGAAAGCAGGTTGGGAAAAGATGGTTTTTTTATCAACAGAGCTTTCTATAAAAGTGGCAGGCTCCGGTTGATCGGCAAGAGTAAAAAGAATATGGGAATAGGAGCTGTGGGAGAATGGAAGGAATATTATGAAAATGGTTGGATAAAAGCTTTAGGAAGATTTGATGACAGATCCTTAGCGGCAGATACTTGGGAAAAATATTATCCAAATGGGAAAAAAGAAACCGTGGGAACCCGCATGGGTCCCGATCTATTAGGAGAATGGAAGCATTTTGATGAGGAGGGCATACTCTTAAAGACGGATGACCTGGGCGCCGATGGAAAATACTTTGGCTTTGTCAGCTTCCCTTTAAACAATGGGTTGTCAAAAAATTTCCCTACTCCTTTAACTTATAAATGAATCTGTTTTCATCTATAAACCATTCCGAATCCTTATCTTTGCTTATAAAATAGGAAGGACAATTTGATAGAAAAAGAAAAGATATCCAATCAGGAAGAACGTGCTGTTCTCGTGGGATTGATGAGTGAGAGTCAGACTGAAGGGCAGGTTAACGAATATCTGGATGAACTCGCCTTTCTGGCGCTTACGGCGGGCGTAGTAGTGGAAAAACGGTTTATTCAACGGTTGCCGCATCCGCACGTACGCACTTTCGTAGGCAAGGGCAAGCTGGAAGAGATTAAAAATTATATTCAGAAACGGGGTATTACCATAGCATTGTTTGATGATGAACTGACTGCTACCCAGATTTCTAATATCGAAAAAGCTTTGGGGGTAAAGACCTTGGATCGGGCCGATCTTATCCTGGATATCTTTGCCCGAAGGGCTAAAACATCTCAGGCTAAGGCCCAGGTGGAATTGGCTCAATATCAGCATTTGCTTCCCCGATTGAAAGGGATGTGGACACACCTGGAACGACAAAAAGGAGGAATTGGCCTCCGTGGTCCGGGAGAAACGGAAATTGAAACCGACCGGCGTATCGTGAACAATAAAATATCCCTGTTGCGCAAGCGGCTGGCTCAAATAGATAAACAGGCTACCACCAGGCGAAAAAACCGGGGAGAATATATACGGGTGGCTTTGGTAGGATATACCAACGTGGGCAAATCAACCCTCATGCGGAAGCTGGGAAAAACAGATTCTTTTGCGGAGAATAAACTATTTGCTACCCTGGATACTACTACACGGAAAGTCGTATTACAGGGGACCCCATTCCTATTGAGCGATACTGTGGGCTTTATCAGAAAATTACCTCATCAACTGGTGGAAAGTTTCAAATCTACGTTGGATGAAGTACTGGAAAGTGATATCCTGTTGCATGTGGTTGACCTTTCTCATCCTCAACATGAAGAACAAATCGCAGTGGTAAACCAGACCCTGCGCGAACTGGGCGTGGAAGACAAATCGGTAATCATGGTGTTTAATAAACTGGATGCTTATGAAGCGCAAACATTTGATGACCTTCTTGAACAATCTGTTAAACAGGATTTATTAAATCAACTCTTCTCCCAGTGGGAAGAAAAAACCAATGACAAGGCTGTTTTTATTTCAGCTACTACGGGTTACAATCTGAGCCTGCTGCGTGAAACCCTGCTCAGGGAGGTCCGGAAAGTCTATAAGGTCCGGTATCCATATAAAACAGTGTATTATTAAACCAAGGCTCTAACTCTCTTTCTTGGGACTGTGATTTATCTATTTTATTATACAGTTATTTTCTTTTTTAAAAAGAAGTCTTATGTTTGTTGGGTAAAATGTAACCTTTTTTGATTGGTTTTTGAAGTTCGATGAAACTCTACAAATCTCATACAGATACGGATGAATATCTTTTTTCATTGTTGAAGAATGATGAGGAGTGGGCCTTTACTGAACTGTACGACCGGTATTGGCAAAAACTATTGGTAAGAGCCAAGTTGTTGCTAAATTCCCAGGAAGATGCCGAGGAAGTAGTGCACGATGTCTTTGTCAATTTGTGGCGCAAAAGAGCCAAACTCCATATACGTTATACGTTCCATACTTACCTGTCTGCTATGCTGCGTTACAATTGCTTTAAAATATTAGCGAAAAGAAGGCATCGCAGGATCATACAAATGCCGGAAGGAGAGCAGGAGACGCCGGACCTTTCCACTCAGGAATGGCTGGACTTTGAGGAGCTTCGCGAAGAGCTGGAATCTGCCGTCAGTCAATTACCGGATAAATGTCAGCTTATTTTTCGATTAAGTCGCGAACAACAACTGAGCGACAAAGAAATTGCACAAAAACTTGACCTTTCCGTGAATACGGTACGCACACAGATACACCGGGCATTGCAAAAGCTAAAAACTTCTTTAGGCTCCTTTTTCTGTTTGTAAGGTAACTGGCGGTAAATAAAAAAATTTACGTCCTTTGTAATGCATGGTATCCGTTTCTCCCCTCTATGTAATAAAGGTCATCAGTTTATGCAGCCCATTACAAGAGAGCATATAGAATATCTGGCGGAGAAAAAGTTGTGCGGGACCATTACGCACGAGGAGGAGGATTTGCTGTATAAATGGTTGAACCATAAGCTAAAGGGGAGTCCTCGGAGCCAGATTGAAAGTCCGGAGGATGAAATGCTCCGAGATAGATTGCTAAGGCGTATTAAAGCAGATGCCGGAATTTCAGAAAATCCGCGCGTAAAGCATTTTTCTATAGGATATCGATGGGCTGTCGCCGCCGCTATATTAATTTTGGTGACAGGCACCTTGGGTTATTTTTTACTTTCTGACAGAGAGGCTGCCCCCGTGGAAGTAACCCAGAATAAGATTGTAAACCAGGATATAGCGCCTGGTCATAACGGCGCCATCCTTACCCTGGCCAATGGCAGTAAAATTGTTTTGGATAGCACAAGTATCGGGAAGATAGCCATGCAGGGAAACCGGTCGCTGGTAAAAATGAAAGGGCAGTTGGTTTATGAAAAGGACGATGAGGCGTCTTCCGAAGATTACCTGGATAAGACTAAAAACAACTACAATACAATAACGACTCCGAGAGGACGGGAATTTCAGGTTACGCTTTCTGATGGCACGAAAGTCTGGCTTAATGCAGCTTCTTCTATAACCTACCCGGCGGCATTTGCAGGAGGCGAACGGAAGGTTACCATAACGGGAGAAGCCTATTTTGAGGTGGCTGAAGATGCCCGACAGCCCTTTGTTGTTTCTGCCGGCCATGCAAAAATCAGGGTATTGGGAACCCATTTTGATGTGATGGCTTATCCGGAGGAGCATAACATTAAGACTACTTTGTTGGAGGGCGCTGTACGCGTTTCTAATGCAGAGCATAAAGTGATTATAAAACCCGGACAACAGGCAAGTTCTTCTAATTCCTCTGAAAGGATTAGGGTAGAAAGGGTGGATGCAGAGCAAATGATTGCCTGGACAAAAGGGAAACTTTCACTGGATAATCTGGGAATAGAAACTATTATGGGGAAAATTTCACGATGGTATGATGTAGATGTAGAATTTAAAGGAGCGGTTCCCAAAGGCGCTTTTTGGGGCGTAATTAACCGGGATGTCAGCTTGAAAAATATGCTTAAGGTTTTAAAGGCGAGTGGAATAAATGCAAATTTTGAAGGAAATAAAGTGATAGTTTCCTCCGCACCAATCAATAATTCATAATTAAAAAATAAATAGATGACAACATTAACCTAATCAAAGTAAAAGGAGAATAAACACAAAAGCCGCCAGGATGGCGGTCCGGGCGGCTATTCAGGTTTATTCAAACAATCCAGTTTCAGCAAGAACAGAGATTTTATTTTTTAAACCCAAACATTACAAAAGTATGAAAATATTTTATTCCTGGCGAGGTCAGGGTACAAATGAGCTCTTATTCATCAAAATAGGAAGAATTATGAAGCTTTTTACATTTCTCATTTTTATTGCTACCCTGCAAATAAGCGCTAAAGGATTTTCCCAGGAGGTAAATCTGACAGCTTCCAATATCACGCTTAAAAATGCTTTCCGGCAAATTGAAAAGCAAACAGGTTATTCCTTCTTCATCAAGCATAAATTGCTGAAAGAAGCAACTCCGGTAAGCTTATCTCTTAAGGATGCTACCATCAATGAGGCGTTACAGGCTATTCTCAAAAACCAGCAACTGAGTTATGCTATTATTGACAAAAC
>CAYRBD010000139.1:0-6472 GCA_964422465.1 uncultured Chitinophagaceae bacterium | reverse complement strand
CCCATATAAACCCACCAGCTTTTTATGGAGTTTACTGCGAATTGTGACGTATCATGGTCTATACCTACACTTACCCAACCTTCATTTTCTGCAAGATCATATACCCCATACGGAATCGCCTTGCCTTTCTCCCGGTCTATAAAATCATATACTTTTACCTCGGTCGCCTCTCCCTTTTTCGTCCATTCTCTTCCGCCGTTCTTAAAGTTCCCTACATTCTCCTTCTTTTTGCAATCTACTGATATTACAGGGTATCCACGCTTTAAAAAGCCTCGGCTTAGGCTGTCAATCGTCTCAAATTGGGCATTCCGGTCCTCATGGTTGCCACCCTCATCAGTTTTTCGATTGGCCTGCAATGAAAAACCCATCTTTTGTAATATCTTACCAACAGTAACATAACTTATTTTAATTCCCTCCTTCTTAAGATCGGCTGCTATATTGCGTAAGCTTTTACTCGTCCACAATAAAACTCTTTCAGGGTCTCCCATCGTATGGGAGCTGAGTATTTCTTCCAGCCGTTTCTCTAACCCTTCATTTAGTTCACCCGTTCGGTTTTAACAATGTGTCAGAAAGGAACATCCATATTTACCCCAATTTGAGGTCTGATGTTTTGAACTAAGGTGCTTTTCGCTGCTTGTCTGGGTCCATTTAGAAATACCACCGGACTCATTTTTAAGGCTTCTAAAAGAATAGAATAAACAGAGTGCTTAATATATCCCATTTTATTCTTTTGTAAATTTAAAGAATATCTTTAAAATATCAAAAAGTAGAATTTAAATTTACAAAATCCTTATCTATGAGATTCCTCCGCTACAAAGAATGGTTTGCTTCGCAGTGCTCTTCTTTTTCGGTCGGAATGACAAGTGAAGTCTGATACCTGTCCGTCATTACGACTGAATTGATCGAAACGTAGCGATGCGGCATGAAAATCGATGAACGGAGGAATCTTGTTTATTCAGTATATGGATGTTACTTCCACTATAATTTATCTATGAGATTCCTCCGCTTCAAAGAATGGGCTGCTTTGCTGTGCAATTCTTTTCCCTTCCTTAAAAGCTGCTCCAAGATGATGAATGATGTCGGAAGCGGTCAGACTTTCCTGAGAACTTTCTTCTGCGGCAATATCGCCTGCCGTGCCATGCAGCCAGGTGCCTAAAACGGCTGCTTTCTCCGGGGTATATCCCTGCGCCAGCAGTCCGGCTATTATTCCTGTTAATACGTCTCCGCTGCCGCCGGTTGCCATCCCCGCATTCCCGGTTGAGTTGAACCAGACCCGGCCCTCGGGGGAAGTGATGCAGGTGTGGTGTCCTTTCAAAAGAAGGATAATTTGTAATTCTTTGCTCTTTTGAATTTGCAGTTGAAGGCGCTCGTAACTGTTCGTTGTTTTTCCGAAAAGCCTTTCAAACTCTTTGGGATGTGGAGTCAGCACCGTGCCCCGGGGTAGGAGAGTGAACAAAGAAGGGTCTCTGCTTATGATGTTTAAGGCATCTGCATCCAGTACGAGGGGTTGACTGGCTTTCCTTAAAATACTTTTTAAGAATTGACGTGTTTCACTGTGAGTATCTATTCCCGGACCTACACCAATGGCCGCAAAAGGCTTTAATGCAATTTCCAGTGTAGCCAGGTAATCTTTTCCTTCTCCGCAGAGACACATGGCTTCAGGAACAGTAATTTGCATGATGGTATATCCGCACCCTGGTACATAGGCCGTTACTAATCCGGCTCCGGAATGCAGTGTTGCACTTGTGGCCAATACCGCTGCCCCCATCTTTCCATAACTTCCTGCCGCTATCAGAGCATGCCCGTAGGTTCCTTTATGAGAAAAAGAACTTCTCTTTTTAAAGATAGCCTGTATTACGTTTTTAGTACTAATTTGGTAGGGGGAGGCGGCGTCTCTTATATAATCAGGATGAATGCCTATTGGCAGGATATGTACTTCGCCCGTATAACAAGCATTTTCCGGAAACAGGAAAGCCAGTTTATAAAACTGAAAACTTAGGGTGTGAGTAGCGCTTACAATGATGGAGCAGGTTTCATTGTTTTCTGCCTGTAAGCCGGAGGGCATATCTATTGAAATAACTGCATTAGTTAATGAATTGATCCGGGATACAACATCATGAGCCAGTCCTTCTAAAGGCCGGTTCAGGCCTGTGCCGAACAGCGCATCCACCAGGATGGCATTTTCCGGGATTTCGGGAAAATCTTCGGATTGATAAAGAGACTGTATGCGTGCGCCAAAGGAATGTTCCAGCCGGTCTCTGTTTATCTGACAGTCAGGGGAAAACTTTTCGCTGTACATGACCACGTAGGCATGGGCATCCGATCCCATATCCTGCAAAATACGCGTGAGCGCCAACCCATCTCCACCATTATTCCCGACACCGCAAAAAATATGAAGAGGAGCATCCGGATAATTTTTCTTTATCCATTGTGCGCATTTTCCGGCAGCCCTTTCCATCAGATCAATACTTTCAACAGGCTCGTTTTTGATGGTGTAGGAATCGCCCGCTCTTATCTGTGCTGCGGTGAATATTTTCATTGTTGTTCAGAAGGCGAAACGAATCCCCAGGCCTCCCCACATATCAAATCCGGATGGAATGTTGATTACCGGTTGTATGTCCAGGCTTAAATCGATGGGGGCGTTGTTGAATTTATAATCTATTCCCAAAACACCGTCTATTCCAAAAAAGGCGCCGCTTTCTTTATAGCCGGAGTTCCAAAAGCCAATATGTGCGCCGGGGCCCGCATACCATTTTAATCCAGGAGCGCCCTGGATGGGCCCATGAAATTCATATAGACCCGCCAGATTGAACCAGTGAGGGCCAAAGTTCAGAAGTCCTTCAATAGCACGATCCGGCTGAAAGAAGTGCTTTATATCCAGCGCTCCGCCTGCCCAGCCGACCTTAACCCCAATACCGGTCTGGTAATCATGGCCTAACGCCTGCGCATCGGAACGGAAGGAGAAAGTAAGAATACATGCCGTTGAAATGGCAAGAACCAATAGTAGCTTTTTCATAAATAAAGTATTGATTTTGAGTAAATTAAAGATTCCTAAAGGAATTATAAAATTCATGCTTTCTATAATCAAAAACTTTGCCAACTTACTGTTTAGTGCAATAATCGGTCTATCATGACGTTAAGGCAGATTTTTTCATTTCCGGTAGCTTTTTTGAGCTTAATACTGACCTTTCAAATAAGTACAGATAGCCAAGGATACCGGAAATTACGGAGGCTCCCAGCACGGCTATTTTTGCAATATCCTGTATATCTACTTCTCCAAAAGCCAGTGTGGCAATAAAAATAGACATTGTAAAACCAATGCCCGCCAAAAAGCCAACGCCTATCATTTGTTTCCAGCTTGTGTTATCCGGCAGGCTGGCAATGTTCAATTTTGTAGAAAGGAAGGAAAATAACAAAACTCCTACCGGTTTTCCGATGACCAGTCCCAATACCACGCCAAGGGTAATGGGAGATTCAAAAATATGTCCCATTTCATTTGGGAAAATGATTGCGGTGTTGGCTAAGGCAAATAAAGGCATGACAACAAAATTAACAAAACGGGTAAGTTTGTTTTCCATATCTGAAATCCGGGATACCGGAATGCAAAAGGCAAGTAACACGCCCGCGATTGTCGCGTGAATTCCTGAATTTAAGATACAATACCACATTACCAAGCCGATAAGAATATAGGGCAGCATGTTTTTTACCTTTGAGCGGTTTAAAATAATTCCAATACAAAAGGCGCCCAAACCCACCAGCAAATACATCAGACTCAGATTGGAAGAATAAAAGAAGGCAATGACGAGAATGGCTCCCAGGTCATCAATGATGGCCAGGGCTGCCAGGAATATTTTTAGCTGGACAGAAGCTTTATCTCCCAGCAGGGATAAAACACCAAGAGAAAAAGCAATATCAGTGGCCATGGGAATACCCCATCCGTGATGATAAGGCGTCCCCCCGTTGAAAAAGAAGTAAATAAGCGCGGGTACAGCCATTCCTCCGAGCGCCGCACAAACCGGAAGCATGGATTTACGAATCGAAGCCAGCTCCCCGATCAACAATTCTCTTTTTATTTCCATGCCGACCAGGAAAAAGAAGACGGCCATAAGGGCATCATTTACCCACAGCAGGTAGTTGTGTGGCAGGTGCAGAAAATTTCCTCCAAGATGGGTTTTTATCTCCCAAAAGCCGGTGTAAGCCTGCTGTGAAAAATCCATGTTGGAAAAAAACAAAGACAAGACTGTGCAGGCAATGAGCACAATGCCTACCGCACGGCTGTCGTTCATGAAAGTCCGTAATGGGCTGATGATGCGTTTCCTAAAGCGTTGAAACTGTTCCTTTCGGGAGCGCGGCTTTGGGTTCTTCTCCTGGTTTTCCATTGTTTATATTTTTTGACCTGAATAAATCTTCCTTAGATTGTGGCCGTTTTTCTGCTTCCCAACGGAAGTCTTTTAATTTTTTATCTTCATCTGTCAGGCCAACGGGGTTTTTAAAAGTTCCTGAAGCCTGCTTGATGAACACGACCTTATTCAGTTGGTTCTCTTTAAAATAAAGGCGGATAGAGGCAGAGGTGGTTTGATTGACCCCCACAAAAGCGCCATTGTCTTCCTGCGCCCAATAAATACTTTCCGCATTCCCCTGTACCTCCATCCATTCCAACTGGCTGCTGTCATTAAAATAACCGGTGATAATATTCCCTTTGATTTGGTTGTATTGATTGGGGCCTACCTTATTCACGATCATGGCATTCTCCTGCAGGAGAAGACGCGATGCCTTTTGATCTTTGGTGAACAATACAATGGTATCGCCCGTCAATTGGGTGACGCCCGTCCATAAAACCGGATTGCCATAAAAATGAAAGGCTGAATCTACATCTGAATAATGGAGGCTGTCTGCCAGACCTTGTAAGGAATCTGAAAACAGTTGCACATGATGATAGGCAATCATATATCGAAGATCGGCCGAATCTTTTTTTTGAAAAGTACCGGTCGTATCCTCTATCTGAAGCGGCACCCCATTCGCTTCTGATGGAGGTATTTTTAATTCCTCATTTATTGCTTTCTCCGGCGCCGGTTTCTTTCTTTTTCCAGGAGGGAAAAATGTAATGGTTTGAGGAAGAAGGGGCTCTGTGCGGGTGTTTCGTGTGAGAGGAGGAAGATAGAAAGCATTGGTGTTTTTGAGGGAGTCCCTGTAATTTTTTGCAACCGGATTGTCCGGATTTATATAGACATAAGAAAGCGTATCGGATTCTTTAAGGTTGGCTTTTGGGGTAGCCGTATCCCGTTGTACTACAGGACCGGAAAATAAGGTATCGCTTGCTACAAAGAGCGTATCAGATTTTTGGGATAAAATTAATAGCGGTTGTTGGGTGGCCAGGATGGTTTTTTCCGCCTGCCTGGAAACGGCATATTGAGATTTAACCGTTGCCTGACCCGAAGTGTCGGACCAAATAACATTTCCAAAGGCTTTTCCGATTCCCTCCATTTTGCTAAAATTGAGGCTATCGGCAGTGAGCGTCCCAGTACTGTCGTTTATCGTAGGGCGGTTACATAAATGAGCATACTGCTGGTCGGTTTTATAATAACCACAGGAGGTATAAATAATGGTTTTCCCGGTATTGATGGCCGTAGGGGCAATAAAGGTGGCGATATGGGATATGGTGTTGTATTTCAGCGTATCCGTCGTAAGCGTATATTGGGGGTTATTCAGTTTTACATCATTTTTAAAAAAGACGTCTTTGGTGTCTGCGTAATAATAACCGCGCCGGCTGTCTAATATGGTTTCCTGGTTGACCAGCTTCCCACCGTTTTGGTAACTCCCGATGTGGCTGTTCATGTCGTAAGTCAGGAAATTGGTTGTTAATATCATGTGGCCATCGGTCATTTTTACATTCTTTTTCAGTGTGGCTAATTTGGTATTGCCTTCATAATGCAAAAAATCGGCGTAGGTATTAATGGTGTCTGCCTGGTTGATGTGAATATGGCCATAGGCATCAATGGTGTTTTTAGAGAGATATTGCAGGGCGCTGTCGCAGGTGAAAATGGTCTCTCCCTGCTGCAGTCGTACATTTCCGATTAATTTCTGCATCTGTGCAGAATCTTTTCCATTTCCCTGTATGCCCAGCAGGATATCGGCGTTTAACAGGTGAATGATCTGCCCGGTATCGGTTACCTGCCTTTGTGCAGGCAGGGTATCCTGAAGTTGTGCCAGTCCTTGTTGAAAAAAACAAAGCAACAATAGGCTTATAACAAGGAAAAAGCGGCTTATGTCAACCTTACGGGCCATGGGTTCATTTTAGGGTATCCGAAGGGAGCGATTGGGCTTTACTTTTCCGGCCAAAGAGAGAGAAATGAACATATTTTTTAGGATTCAGCCGCAGATCTTCCAACAGCAGGTTGAGGTTATACGTTGCAGATTGGAGATTGTCATATAAATGTTTGTCGTTCATTAACAACCCCAGCGATCCCCCGCC
>CAYRBD010000138.1:4716-6545 GCA_964422465.1 uncultured Chitinophagaceae bacterium | reverse complement strand
GCATTTTCCTGACCTAAAATTTCTTTATTATGTGTAAACATCAAAAAATCGAAGGACACTTCCAACAGCAAATGACCGCTTTCAAACAACAAGCCGTTTTCCGGCGTGATCAGTTCAAAAGACCAGGCATAATTCACTTCTTCTGTTTTGATCCCTTCAATATTCTTCTTTATCCATTGGCCGCCCCAGGCGCCCGGTTCAAACCAGGGCCGCACCCGGAAAACATTTTCGCTCATGGTGTGCAACGCCCTTTTTAAATCATTACTATACATCCAGGTGATCGCATCCGGACGCTGGCTATCAACGACAACCTTAATACTATTTAAAATATCCTTCTTATGTTTGTTTAATAAAACCCAATCGACAAAATAAAACCGCTTATACATTTGCACTGCCCCTTCGATCTTATTACTCCCCAGGTTCGTAATGCTTCCCGCACGCATACGGTACTGCAATTCATTTTTGGGCAGGTCAAAATAAATGACCGGCGCATCCCAGGAAGATAAAGCAGAACCTGTTCCCATCAAAATATTAACATCATAATCCGCATCGGGTAAACATTGCATGATCTTTTCTTTATCAAAAAGATCAACCAGCGCTTTATCACACCTTGTTCCCCAAACCGAATCTTCTGCTCCAAGATAAGGCCCTATCAGCTCCTTTATTCGTGCTTCCGGTAAAAACCAGTCATTTGTATCTTGAATGTTTATTTTTAAATTTTGGGGTAATACCCTTTGCAATTCACTTTTTAATTTACTCCAGAAAACACCTGCATAACCATCGATGCATACTGTTTTTTGTTTCACAATATATGCTGCCAGCGAATGGATACCTTCATGGATATTTCCATCTTCCAAGTGAAAGGACGGATAAATCTCATATTTAAATTGACTTTCTACTTCCTTTTTTAAAGGTAATAAAAACTGGTTTGTCTTTCGGAAAGTATTTGTTATGCTTTCTTTATTTCCATTTTCCAATAAGCGTGCAGCGCCCAGTATGGCTGCTTTATCTCCCAATTTAGATGTCATTACTTTAACGAATAAATTATTTTTTATGAACTCTTTCTTCATTTCACTAATAAAAAAGCGCGAAGCCTTACTGATACCACCTCCCAGAACAAGACAATCGGCTTTAAAATCCCTTAAACAGGGCGTTAAGAAAGCAGCCAGCTCCCTGCCAAAATCTTTGAAAATACCAATCGCGTCTTCCTCCCCTTGAAGCGCTTTTTCATAAATGACTTTTACCCCCTCTAACTGCTCGCCCTTACTTGCCACACATTTTTTCAACAGTCCTCTTGCTGAAAAGTAATCCTCTGCTTTTCCGTCTTTATAAGGAACCTGGTATAAAGTGCCTCCTTCAGGCACGGTGTTCCCCATCTGTATGTGTACGCCGTCTTTTATGAATGCGGCGCCCAAACCGGTTCCCAAGGTGATCGCCAGCACATTCCGGTACGGTTCGGCAGCCCCTTTCCAGTTTTCCCCCAAGGCAAAACAGGCAGCATCATTTTTAAAATACAAAGGATAGTCCCGGGATAATTGAAGTTTCTTCTTTAGGGCTTCTCCCACATTAAATCCATATAATGCTTCGTATTTTTCCAATCCTCTGATCAGGGATATCCCTTTTTCATAATCAAAAGGACCGGGCATGGCAATGCCAATCCCCGAAAGTATTTCCGGTGCCATATCTTTAAGGATAAGCCTTATTGTGTCACACCATTCGTTTAAAATCGTATCCCGGCCGGCACACGAATGAACCGCCTTTTTATAGTAGCTCCCCGCCTTTAGGTCTCCTTTTTCTGCATCCACCAGCGCCCCGGCAATGTGTGTCCC
>CAYRBD010000138.1:0-4616 GCA_964422465.1 uncultured Chitinophagaceae bacterium | reverse complement strand
TGGACCGAACAACCACCACACCAAATTTTTCTTCCAATAATTGATAGAGGGGTTGATTAAAATCTTCTTCCTCGTTCAATCCAATTCGAGGGTGAAAAAGGCTTTCAAAATATACAACCGGCTCCCCTTCCACAGCCCTCAGCCGCTTTAATAAAAGAAGATCAGTTTTTTTCCTGATCCGGAAAAAGTTGGCCATTTTTTCATCTGCTTCTACCCGGGAAGTGCTGATCTCCCTGTTTTCAAATGGGATTCCCTTTTCCATCATTTCCATCGTAAAACTGTGCCAATGGGTCAACTGGGTAGAAAGTCCATGAGAAGTTACAAAGGTGCCAACCCCTTTTTTACGGGTTATCAGCCCCTCGTTTTCCAATTTGTTCGTCGCCTGCCTTACGGTATTTCTGGAAACCCCGAAACGATTGGCCAATTCCACTTCTTTGGGTAGCGGTTTCCCCTTTTTATAGGCCTTTTGAGCAATTAGTTTGCGTAATACCTGTTCTACCTGAGCATGCAAGGGAAGCCGGCTCTTGTGGTCAATTTGCAAATTCATAAATAGATACAAAGATACGCATTCCAGGTAAAAACAGGTATTTTTGACGCTTTTAAAAGCAATCCTTAATTTTAGCCTTCAAAATGGATAATATGGAAGAAAAAGCAGATGCAGGAGTAATGACCGAGGAGATAGATGCCTTTTTAAAAAAGATGAAGGAATCAGAAAAAATCAACAAAAAAGACTACATCAGAGGTGAAAAAATGTACCTTCTGGGAAGTTGCCAGGTGCTCACCCACGGAAAATCCCAGTGGGAGGTGTTAATAGACATTCCTGATGAAGAGGCTGTAGAACTAAAAATTGAAACCGATGGAGAAGATTGGTTTTGTCTTCAGAAAAAGAAAACTTTGGAATGGGGAAGCTGGGGGATTGCCGCTTTACTGCAGGTAAAAGAAGAATTGAATAATACCACGCCCCAAATACACCCTGAGGGAAGAACCTACACGCGGGAAGGCATGATGAAACGGGTATTGGAAGAACGACAGGAAAAAGCATTAAAAGCCGATTATAAAATAAAATTTGCAGATAACATTTATGGCGAGCACACTCTCACTAATGAAAAAGGAATCCAATATAAAATCACCCTGAGAGACTTTGAAAATGAAACCGGCTATATTGACAATCCCGACCTTCAATCGAATAAGCTGGGAACCACCAAACACATCATGTACGCTTTTAACACGCTAAAATCACGGAAAAGAACCTTCAATAAACTAAGCAAGACCTATCCTTTTATAGAAATCTTTTTGGATCCGCTGAACGACTATCGCATTACCTGGTTTTATCCACATAAACTCCGTCCGAATGTCCAAAAGTTAAGAACTAAGTACTTCGGAGAAAAGAATTATATTGAAGAAGAAGCGGTTAAAGATTTTTTGCTCTTTATCCGGGATGCACGTGAATTTCCTAAAATCAAGATCAGGCCGGAGGTAGAAGAAAAAGTACAGAAAGCCTGGGATGAAGAAATGCTTGAAACCGTCAGAAAAACGGAAAAATTGGACTATTCCCTGCTCCATGCCACCCTTTTTCCCTATCAAAAAAAGGGTGTAGAATTTGCCGTTTTTAAAAAGGGGGCCATCATTGCCGATGAAATGGGATTGGGAAAAACGCTACAGGCTATTGCCGCGGCTGTGATGAAAAAGAAACTTTTCGGATTTAAAAAATGCCTGATTATTTGTCCGGCCTCTTTAAAAGAACAATGGAAACGGGAAATAAACCGGTTTTGTGAGGAAGAAGCGGTAGTGGTACAGGGTTTCCCCGAAGAAAGAAAGCAACTGTACGAAGCAACCAGCGCTTATTTTTTAATTGCCAATTACGAAACGGTATTGCGGGATGTGAAGGCCATGAATAAAATGGACACCGACTTTATCATTCTGGATGAAGCACAACGTATTAAAAATTATTCTACCGTAACCGCTCAAAACATTAAAAAACTCCATAAAAAACATGCGTTGGTTATCACCGGCACGCCCATCGAAAACCGGCTGACAGACCTTTACTCGGTGATGCAATTTGTGGATCCGGATTTTCTGACCCCTCTGTGGGAATTCTCTTATCAGCATTGTTATTTTGATACCAACAAGAAAGACAAGATCGTTGGCTATTACAACCTGAAACAGCTTAATGAGCGATTGAAATCGGTGTTGTTGAGAAGGGAGAAACGCACCGTTCTTAAAGAACTGCCCAACCTCACGGAAATGACCGTCCCTGTAAATCTTCATCCCGATCAGGCAGATTATCATAGTTCTTTCGCGGCAGGAGTAGCTGCTATATTGAGGAAAAAGTTTATCTCTCCCTATGATTGGCAAAAACTCATGCTGCTGCTCAACAACATGCGAATGGCTTGCGATAGCACCTATCTTATTGACAAAGAGACTTACCACTCCCCTAAGCTGGTAGAGCTTGAGCACATTCTCATCGAAAAACTGGATATCAAAAACAGTTCACGAAAGATTATTATTTTTTCCGAATGGGTAACCATGCTGAACCTGATCGGGAAAATGTTACGGGAAAACGGGATCGGCTATGCCCAGTTGACCGGAAAAGTAGCTGTTAAAAACAGGGGAAAACTGGTAAAGAAATTTGAGACGGAGCCCTCCTGCCAGGTTTTTCTCTCATCAGAGGCCGGCGGCAGCGGGCTCAACCTGCAGGTGGCAGACACGGTGATCAATTTTGAGCTTCCCTGGAATCCGGCCAAAAAAAACCAGCGTATCGGTCGTATCGACCGCCTCGGGCAGCGGAATAAACAACTCACCGTGATCAACCTGCTTACAAGAGATTCTATTGAGATGAAAATTGCCTCTGGATTAACCTTAAAACAGAATCTTTTTGATGGCGTTTTAAGCGACAACGGAATGGATGAGGTAGATTTTTCCGCCTCCGGAAGAGCAGAATTTTTAATGGAACTGGAAGCCGTGCTGGACGGACTGGTTAACCCGGAAACGCCGGAAGAGGAGGATCAGGACGCAACAGTTACTTCGGAAGAAAAGGAATCCCTGAAAGCCCTGATCGAGGAAGAAGAAAAGGAAAATGCAGATGAAAGCCTTCAAGAAGAAAAAAAGGAGGCTCCCTCCCGGGAAACACCCGCTCATACGGAAACGATGGAAAGCATCCTGAACAATGGCATGGAGTTTCTCTCCGGTCTGATGAAAATGGCCACCGGGAAAGATACCGGCCTGGAAAATAAAAAAGTAGAAATAGATAAAGAAACAGGGGAGGTGGTGATGCGATTCAAGCTGCCGGGGATGTAAGGCGGCTATTTATAATAGACGATAATATTAGATTATAATCTAAAAAAGAGGCGATATATTTGGATTATATGTACAGAATAGGTATATTCGCCAAGTCTGACCCTCAAACTTTATGATTCGGAGAACACTTAAAAGAGAAATACTTACTTCCTGTTTCAAAGGTAAAACGATCTTGCTCATTGGAGCAAGACAAGTAGGCAAAACAACTCTTCTGAAAGAGATCATCCGGGAGGTGGAAGTTCCGGTAGCCTGGTTGAATGCAGATGAAGCCGATATATTGGAAGAGTTTACTCATGCCAAAACGAGTACGCAACTGCTTCAAACCATCGGCGCCAAAAACAAGTTAATTGTTATCGATGAAGCCCAACAAATTCCAGACATTGGCAAAAAACTGAAACTGCTCTATGATACCTATCCCGAGATACAGGTTATCGCAACCGGATCTTCAGCATTTGACCTGCAAAATCAAACCCAGGACCCCTTAACCGGTAGAAAAAAAACCTTTTATCTCTATCCCCTGAGCTTTAATGAGCTGGTAGAAAGCAGTTCCCTAAGGGAGGCTAAGAGACTATTAGACAACCAGATTATTTTTGGCGCTTACCCTGAAGTGGTCAACCATCCGGGAGAAGAAAAAGAAGCGCTGATGGAAATAGCGCAAAGCTATTTATATAAAGACATTTTAGGGATGGGAAACATTAGAAAACCGATGCACATTGAAAAACTGTTGAAAGCGCTGGCTTTCCAGGTGGGCAGCGAAGTCAGTTATCATGAACTGGCACAAACGGTAGGCAATATTGATACGGCTACTGTTGAAAGATACCTGGATCTACTGGAAAAGACTTTTGTCATTTACAAACTGCCCTCCTTCCACCGCAACATGCGAGCTGAATTAAAGAAAAGCAAAAAGTATTATTTCTACGACAACGGCATCAGAAACGTGCTTATCAACAATTTTACTTCCCCGGAGATGCGTATGGATAAAGGCGCCTTATGGGAAAATTACCTCCTGTCGGAAAGGCTCAAACACAATCAATACCAGAAAAGATTTGTCAATACCTACTTTTGGCGGACCAAAGACAAAGCAGAAATTGACTATATTGAAGAAGGTGATAATTTGTTAAATGCATTTGAGTTCAAGTGGAAAAAGCAGAAAGTGAGATTCCCCGCCTCTTTCCTCAATAGTTATCCCAATCACAACACCTCAGTCATTCATCGGGAAAACTATGAGTCGTTTATTGCCGGATAATTGAGACTTATTAGATCTTTTTCTGACCTTTGCTGTATGCATCCCAAAGAATTATCTATTGAAGCCTTTACCT
>CAYRBD010000137.1:0-6621 GCA_964422465.1 uncultured Chitinophagaceae bacterium | reverse complement strand
TTATTTTTCAAAACTTCTGCTGCCATCCGGTTGAATGACATATCGAAAGGTATAATAGCGCTGATCACTTTGAACGGAGGGATGAGCCGGCAGCCCTTTGTAATAGCTGAGTATCTCCATTTTTACATATTTGCCATCATTGGTATGAATAACCAGGATATAGCCCGGGATGGGGGTAATAACGTGAGTTTGCGGATTATAATTATACCAGCTTGAAAATACGTTCCCGGTTTCTGTATCCTTTTCGTAGCCTGTTTTTGGCGCTTCAGCCAGGTCTTCAAAAGTACTTTTCACTACCTGGCCTTCTACGGTCCCCGGGCCACTGGCGCCGCTATTCAGGAGAATGCTGGTGCCTCTGAAAGCAATATCCCATTTGGTGGTGGCAGAATCTGTCCGGGGTGTTACGATACTATCCGCCAGCACGATGGTGCTGTCGCTAAACCGGAAGAAAGTGTAACGGTTATCCTCCCCAATTAAATGCCCGTCATTTAAATCGCGAGTGGCCGGATCGGCCGGTAGTTCTCTGATTTCCACTGCCGGCAGAGGATCACCGGTTGCAGGTTTGTTATCTTCCGTGTTTTTTGAACAGGAAGTGTAAAGGAAAGCTGCCAGAGGAAATATAGCAAGCCCTATTAATTTTCTAATCTTCATGTCTATTGATTTTAATTCTCAAAGTTATTGCTGCCGTCCTGCTGGATGACGTACTTGAAAGAGTAGTAGCCAAGTTGGGAGGTTTTGTAGTTCAGGTCGGCTTTGTCAGGCATACCTTTGTAGAGGCTAAGGATTTTCATCTTTACGTATTTCCCATCGTTGGTATGAATAACCAGGGTTTCATTATCCTTGGGGAGGATTAGATGGGTTCCACCGCTAAAGTCATAATCGCTAAAATTAGAAAATACATTTTTTGAAGCGTCATCTTTTTCATATCCATTTACGGGAGCTTCTGTAAGCATGTCAAAGGCAGTGTCCAGCAATTGGCCTTCTACCTTCCCCGGTCCATGGACGCTGCTGTTTAAAATGATGTCTTTCTGGCTGAAAATATTGGAACAATAAAAGCCAATATCCCATTTGGTGGTGGCTGAATCTTCATGAGGAACAATGGTGCTATCGCTAAACCTGAATAGAATATATTGATTGGTCGAATCCAAAATCAAGCCTCCTCTGGTTCCATTGGTGGTGTCAAATTTTACGGGCCCTGCTTTCATATCTTTTATAAGTACGGTATCTATGGAACTTATTGGCGAGGGATTGTTGTTATCCTTTGTGCAGGAAGTTGAAAATATAATTACAGCAGAAAGTGTGGTTAACAGCATTAAATTGAGGGTTTTCATTTGTCTTGTTTTTTATGTTTATGATTAGGTACTACTTTTTTGTAAGATTAATGGAAGCGCTTATGTATCCTGTTCTTCCCGGTACATAAGGCAAATGTTGCGGATCGATGTAATTAAACAGGTCCTTTATACCTGCTTCTATTTTGATGCGGTTCGACCAGAATCTTTTTGCAGCATCGAGATGAAGCAGGGCATAGCCCGGAGCATATTCATCCTTGTCATCTAGAATTAAATCCCCATTCATATCAGCAAAGCCAAATCTTCCACGATACAGGAGACGTGTGTTGAATGACCAGGAACGATATTTATAATATACTTTTATATTAAAGGTGTTGCGTGACCGGTTAAATAATCCACCATAATCCGACATTGTTAGTTTTTCAGTTTTAAAAGTTTCGGGGTCTCTTTTAAATCTTTTTCCGGCTTTTATTTCGCTGACTACTTCCTTGTCTTTAGCGATCAGGAACTGGTATCCCATGCTGATCCTCAATTTATCATTAAAGAGCGGGAGGCTGCCGTTTACTTCTGCGCCCTGCGTAAATACACGATGGATATTGTGGTAACCAAACAAGGGTAATCCGTTGGATTTTATAGCAACCACGCGTGTATCTATTAAATCTTTAATATCATTTCTGAAAAGATTAACGTTCACCTCCCAGCCATCTGTTGCCCTGAAGGAAGAACCGATGTTGTAGGCTATGGAACTTTCTGGTTTTAGGTTGGTGTTTTGTCCGTCGGGTGGTACTGAAATCTGTGCTATTTGCCCTTCTGCCTGCATCTTGTTCAATGCATATTCCATTACTCTGGCGCCCAGAACGGTGTATCCTACAATGTTGTTGGTAAAGTCCAGATACAACTGCCTGAAGTCCGGAGATTTATATCCCGTTCCTATCGAGGCCCGGAATTTCCAGTGAGAATTCCAAATATATTGTGCAGCTATCTTTGGGCTTAACTGGGAATGATAATCGGATGGAACATCATAACGCAGCCCAGTAAGTATATTCCATTTGGCAGTAGGATGCCATTCGTGCTGTGCATAGAGAAAGTAATCAGACATGAATTTTTTCTCATCGTAGCGAGACGCTTCAAGGGTTTGATATGAAACCCCAACCCCCGTAGTCAGGATTTGTTGCTGGTCTAGAATATGCTCTGATTGTAACTCCTCCTTCCACAGATTTTGTCGGAAATAGGTAAACTCGTAAGTGGTATCTGCTTTATAGTCATTAAGATTGCTTTTTGTTTGATACTGAGACCAGTAGTTTCTGAGTTTCAATTTCCATCTGCGGGAAAATTTATATGTGAATACCGGAGCGATTCGCTTATCTGTTTCATTCCCCTTTCCCTTGATTACAATAGAGTCGATAGTCGTATTTACGAGATAATTGTTTTTTTGGTTTTGAGAGAAATAATGTCCATTTAGCTGGAGCTTTAATTTGGGAGTCAGCTGATAATGAAGGTTCCCTCTGAAAGTATAATCCACGTAAGGATCAACGGTTTTGCCATAGGTATTATCCATCAGGTCGTATCCTTCTGTGCTGAAACGATTGGCGGATAGTGAAATGGCACCCTTTTTCCCGAGCCCGGCTGCAGCGTTAAGGGTATTATCAAAAGTTTGATTAGAAGCATATTTTGTACGCAATCTGAAATCATTGCCGGCGCTTTTTTTAGTAATGATGTTGATGACGCCGGCCAGGGCATCCGAGCCGTACAGACTGGAGGAGGGGCCTTTTATAATTTCAATACGTTCTACATCATTCAGGGAGATACGGGTGAGGTCCAGCGTGCCGGCAGTACGTCCGATGATGGGTTCTCCGTTCACCAGAATCAGGGTGTATTCCGGACTCATCCCCTGTAACTGTACACCAAACCCATGATCATTGACGATTGCCAGTCCGGTTTGTTCTGATAAAATCTCATCCAGCCGGCTTGACCCGGAGGATTCAATCTGCTCTTTGCTGATAATATCTACCGGCATGGGTACATCTGCCATCTTGCGGTCGCTCCGCGTGGCAGTAACCACGATCCCTGAAAGGTCTTCTGCCTGAAGCAGGGAATCTTTGGCCGATTGTTGTGCGGTTGCACTAAAGCCTTCAAAAATTAATATGATGAGTAAAAAAGCCGCTCCTTTATATAAAGACATTTTGTTCCATCCTTTTAAACTGCTTTTTCGGGTAGAAGATACTCCCTTGATACAGTCTTAAACAACCTCCTGCAAAGAAAATGAAAAAAAGAGTGCTGCGTTTTAATAAACAGTAATGAGTTTGTCAAAATTTCATTTCTGCCTTTTTTATAAATACTTTTGCAGGCATAATTAAGAAACCTAAGCCTATCAAGTCATCCAACCGTAATATTCTGATCCTGCTATCGCTTAGCATCCTTCTTCTGTTTTTGAGGTTAGGGAGCATTAGCGTGTATCAGGTGGCCGAGGCGCGGAATGCAGAATGTGCCAGAGAAATGCTGGAGCGTAAAGACTGGATAGTTCCTGTATTTAATGGAAAACTAAGGACAGACAAGCCGGCTCTGGAGTATTTTGCCATGATGTCTGCCTATGTAATCGGGGGCGTAAATGAGTCGAGCGCCCGATTTTTCTCTGCAGTGTGCGGGTTGCTGTTGGTTCTTTTTACCTTTTTGATAGCCCGCTCTTATCTGGGACGTAAAGCAGCCTGGTGGGTGGCACTTTCGCTGCTGGCTTCCATACATTTTATTGTTCAGTTCCGCCTGGCCACCCCCGACCCCTACCTGATCCTGGCGGATACCCTCGCGCTTTATTGTTTTATTAAGGGATGGACGGTGGAAAGATGGAAATGGTGGGCGCTAATGTATATTCTGCTGGGCATGGCCCTGTTGGCAAAAGGGCCTGTTGGATTGCTCCTGCCCGGTCTGATTATATTTGTTTTTCTTATTTTGAAAAGAAGCCTTACCTGGAAAACGATTGTGCGGCTGCGCCCGTGGTGGGGGGCTTTGCTTGTATTGGCCTTTTCGGCTCCCTGGTATATTCTGGTGCATATTAAAACCGATGGCGCCTGGACGCGGGGCTTCTTCCTGGAACATAATATTGACCGCTTCGGTGGAGCAATGGGGGGACATGGCGGTATTTTTCTACTTACGTTTCTGTTCGTTTTTGTGGGGATGCTGCCCTTTTCTGTTTTTATTATTCAGACCATGAAATATACCTGGAGGCAGATGAGACAAAATGATTTGCTGTTGTTATCTTTTATTTCTTTTGTTTGTATTGTTGCTTTTTATGCAGCCTCGAGGACCAAACTGATTAATTATACGGTTCCCTGTTATCCTTTTATTGCTATTATGACCGGGGCTTGCCTTTCGGAGGTGATTTCATCTTCTGTCCATCCTAAAGGATGGTGGGTGTCTTGTTTCTCTCTTTTGATTATTTGCGTTGGCCTGCCTGTGGGCGCTTATTTTTGGACACAATCGCTTACTGAATTACAATCTTTTGGGTGGATTTCCTGGTTTTTTATCTTTTTCCCCTTAGGGACTCTTTCTGCCCTTTATTTTTTAAGACGGAAACAGTTTTCTAAAAGCAGCTATATGATTGCCGGTAGTTTTATGCTGAGCGCTGTGTTGATTTTTGCTTATCCTTATCCGGTACTTGATGCACAAACCCCAATGCGGAAGGCACAGGATTTATTATATAAAGATCGACCTATCGCCGCATGGCAAAAATTTAATGATGCTTTCGTATATTATGCCCGGCATCCGATTCCGGTAATAAAGGATTCCATGGCTTTGGAGGCCTTTTTGAAAAAACATGAAAACGCTTTGATCATCAGTGATACCAAAAATCAGGAATTTCTCGAAAGTAAAAAAGAACTGGAGCTGATAAGAAGGGATCACGAGATATTTAATTCGCACACCTCAAGTATTTATCAACAGAAAGCAGTTGATCGTTCCCGGAAAGATAAATTTAAATGACCTGCCCATGAAACTGTCCATCGTCATTACCTTATATAATGAAGAAGATAACATTACGCCTTTGTTAAGTAGCATCAAAGAAGCTATGGAGGGTTTTGATTATGAGCTTGTACTCGTGGATGATGGCTCTAAAGACCGTACGGTATCCAATGTTAAAAAAGAAGCTTATGATAAGGTTAAATTGATAGAATTAAATAAAAACTATGGCCAGACTACCGCAATGGCTGCCGGCATACGGGAGGCAAAAGGAGAGTATATTGTGACAATGGATGGGGATTTACAAAATGATCCGAAAGATATTCCGGATCTTTTGAAAAAGGCAGAATCCGAAGAATGGGATGTAGTAGCCGGACAGCGTATGCACCGGCAGGATGGTTTTTTGTTGAGAAAAATCCCCAGCCGTATTGCCAATGCCCTTATCCGGGCCATGACGGATGTCAGGCTTCACGATTATGGCTGTACGTTAAAAATATTTCGACAGGATATTGCCAAGGATCTGGGATTGTATGGCGAGCTGCATCGCTTTATTCCGGTATTGGCAGCCATGCAGGGGGCCCGGATGACGGAGGTGGGGGTGCATCATCATGCCCGGGTTCATGGAGAATCTAAATACGGGCTGGGCCGCACGATCAAAGTATTAAGTGATTTGTTATTTATTGTTTTTTTTCAAAAGTATTTCCCTCGGCCTATGCATCTCTTTGGTCCCACTGGAATTATTCTTTTCCTGGCCGGGGTCGTTATTAATATTTACCTGCTGATTGTAAAACTGGGAGGGGCCAAAATCGGAGACCGTCCGTTGCTTATTTTGGGGTTGATCCTGCTGCTTGGCGGGCTTCAGATTATCCTTTTTGGTTTTTTGGCTGAGATTTTAATGCGTATTTATTACGAATCCCAGTCTAAAAGAAACTATAAGATCAAGCGAATTTTTCAGGGTAATGATTTATCCAGCAGATGAAAACAGGGTTAAAATGGGCATTACGTATAGGCTTATCCGGGCTGGCGCTGTATTTTATCTTTAGAAAGGTAAGCTGGCAGCAAACCTGGACGCTTTTGCGTTCCTCTGATATAGGGTGGCTGGTTATAGCCTTTATATTTTTCAATGCTTCCCAGTTTTTGAGCGCCCGCCGGCTTCTTTATTTTTATAAATCCCTTCAGGTTCCCTTAGGGTACTTGTTAAACCTGAAGTTGTACTATAAAGGGATGTTTTACAACTTATTTCTTCCGGGAGGGATAGGGGGAGATGGTTATAAGGTTCATTTTTTATATAAATTGTATCGCACTCCGGTAAAAAAACTAATTACAGCTACCCTGATTGACCGCTTCAACGGCCTGGCCGTACTGGGCTGCCTGATCGTAC
>CAYRBD010000136.1:0-6913 GCA_964422465.1 uncultured Chitinophagaceae bacterium | reverse complement strand
CCAACAAACACTTTAAACTTTCCCGGTTCAGCGGTCCATTTCATTTCTTTATTATAAAATTTCAAATCGTCTTCAGTGAGCGTAAAGTGAATTGTTTTGCTTTCGCCCTTTTTTAAGAAGACTTTCTGGAAACCGCGCAGTTCCTTCAGGGGGCGGGTTACGCTTCCTATCAGATCACGGATATACAATTGTGCTGTTTCCTCTCCCTCATAAGCGCCATCATTTGTTATTGTTACAGAAATCTGAAGCTTATCTCCCGGATGTAATACTTTTTTATCTACTTCCAGATTGGAATAATCAAAGTGTGAATAACTCAATCCGTATCCGAAGGGATACAGTGGCGCGTTCGGAATGTCCATGTATTTTGAGGTATATTTCTGATCCGGATTTCGCGGGCGGCCTGTATTTTTATGATTATAATAGACCGGGATTTGCCCAACGGAATAGGGAAAAGACATGGTCAGTTTCCCCGAAGGGTTGTAATCTCCAAACAAGACGTGCGCTATGGCATGACCGGCTTCTGTACCCAGAAACCAAGTCTCCAGTATGGAGGGAATATGTTCATTTTCCCAGGTTAGGACCAGCGGACGGCCATTGGATAAAACGAGTACTATCGGCTTGTGGGTGGCATAAATTGCTTTTAATAATTTTCGTTGGTTTTTTGGAATCCGAATATCTGATTTACTGGCTGCTTCACCGGTCATGCCTTGTGACTCTCCGAGGCACATTACCACTACATCTGCTTTCCTGGCAGTGGCTACTGCTTCTTTTATAAGAATCTCCGGGCTTTTGTTTGAGATTTTAAGATTTCCCAGGTTATTATTTAGCTGTCGGATCATGGAAGTATCGTCTGTGATATTGGCACCTTTCGCATACATTATTTTTGCATTATTTCCTACAGCGTCTTTTATGCCCTGTAAAATGCTTATCGCTTTGTGCCAGTCTCCGGCGGCTGACCAGGAGCCGATCATGTCTCTTTGATCATCAGCCAGCGGACCGATTACTGCTATTGTTCCCGATTTCTTCAAGGGCAATAATTGATGTTCATTTTTTAATAAGACAATGGATTTTTCCGCCATCTTTTGTTCGTAAGCTAATTTATCGGGGCTCATGATTTCTTCCTGAGCCCGGGCTTTATTAATGTAGCGATAAGGGTCTTCGAAAAGCCCCAGTCGGTACTTAGCCTCCAAAACATGACGTACGGCATTGTTAATTTCTGAAACGGGAACCTTTCCCTCTTGAACTAACTTTTTTAGCGTACTGATATATGCAAATCCCATCATGTCCATATCCGTTCCGGCATGAAGGGCGAGTTGAGTAGCTTCTGCTTTATTGGTGGCTACGCCGTGAGGAATAAGTTCGGCAACAGCCCCATAGTCGGATGCCACCAGCCCATTGAACCCCCATTGGTCTCGTAGTAAATTGGTAAACAGCCAGTGGTCGGCCGTAGCCGGAATGCCGTTGATCTCGTTGAAAGAGGTCATGACCGAACCCGCACCTGCATCAATCGCTGCTTTGTAGGGTGACAGATAATATTGGAACATCCATCTTTTACTCATGTCCACTACATTGTAATCACGGCCTCCTTCAACGGCGCCATATAAGGCAAAATGTTTTACACAGGCCATTACCGTGCTGTCTGCCATGAGGTTGTGTCCCTGGTAGCCTTCCACATAAGCTCGGGCTATCTGGCTTCCCAGGAAAGGGTCTTCTCCTGCGCCTTCCACCACCCTGCCCCAGCGTGGGTCGCGGGCAATATCTACCATTGGAGAATAGACCCAGTTAATCCCGTCTGCCGAGGCCTCGTCGGCGGCCATACGTGCAAATTTTTCGATAGCGGTTGTATCCCATGTACAGGCCATGGCAAGGGGAACGGGGAAAATAGTTTTATGACCATGGATCACATCAAAGCCAAAAATCAGGGGAATATGTAAACGGGTGTCTTTCACTGCAGCATCCTGCAGTTTTTTGGTAAATTCCGGAGTGTATGCATTGAAGATTCCTCCACAACGCCCGGCCTTAATGTCATTCAGGGTGTTTTTACTAATGGTTGGGCCGGTGACTGCCATTCCCGCAGACAGGAGGTTCAACTGGCCGATCTTTTCTTCCAGCGTCATTTGTTGGAGCAGAGAATCCACGAATATATGCATCGCCCTGGTATCCGGCAGGTTTCTGTGGATGGGCCTGATCAACTCAGGCGCAATAGCTTTTTGCCAAAGAAGGTAGCCTTTTTTATTCATGTGCAGCATATCGGAACCAAACAGTTCTGGCCGGGCCTGACCATGATTGTCCAGCATTGGATGCCATATATCTATAAAGGAGCTATTGGACTTGCCCTTGAGAAAATTCTGAATCTCCCAATTTGCCTTTTGCATGACCGGGAAAAATGATTTTCTACTGGGGCTTGGTTTGATGGATACGTAGGAAACTTTGGTGTTGGGCAACCGTTCTCTCATCAGGGTAAATAGCCTTTTAAACCGGTTGAGGATACTGTCGGCTGTAATTTCCTTTGAGGAAGCTGCATCATTATCTCCGCAATAGATTACGATCTGCCGGGGATGGTAAGGAAAAATGATATCATCTGCGTAACGGATTAAATCCGGTAGGGTAGAACCGCCAAATCCCCGGTTAATGACAATATGCTTTGGGAAGTAATCTTGCATGTCGGTCCATTTCGTAAAAGAGGAACTCCCGATAAACAAGATAGCGTCCTGAGGGGGAGGCGTTTTTTTATCCTGTTTCTTGAATTGTTGGATATCCTTCCAGAATGGAGGATGCTGCTGTGCAAAAACCGGCAGGATAGAAGATAGCAACATGCCAAAACAGAGTAACAAAGCAAAACCTGTCTTCATGAGAGATGTGATTATGTAGGTGATCTAAACGGACCACAAGTTACTAAAACTGAACTGGAACAACCTATAAAAATAGAACCTACTTCTTAAGTTTCCGGCGTACTTTTTTCACAAAGTCCAGGGAAACCTCTGCAACATCGGCTGCCTGGGCATCGGTGAGCCCCATTTTGGTGATTAAGTTCTTTATCTCTTCCGTTTTGCCTTCAATTCTGCCTTCTTCACGACCTTCTTTCAACAGCGTTTGCTTAATTGCATACTCGTCCCAAGATGCCATTAAATCTTTTTCGTATTTCATATACTCCTCCTTTGTCAGGTTTGATACTGCGGCTATCTCAAATAACCGGCTAAATATCCTCGAATTCAAAATTACGGGAATTTTTTGTAATTGACTAAGATTTTTCAGGATAAACAGCCATTTATCCATGCCTGTTTTTAATTCCTTTTCTGTTTTGGTAAACTTTGGTATTTCTATGAAGGTGAATCCCAATTTTTTATAAAAAACCCTGCCGGAATCCTCATAACCCAAGTGTACCCTGTGCAGGTATTTTTTTGTAGGAGAATCATCCAGAGCAAAGTCCATTAATCCAATAAAATAGACCTCTTTCAGGGAATAATCCCAATGACTGCCTTGTGGTGCCTGGTCGTGGATAAGCCTGGAGCTGTAATATACTGCCCTGTCCTTAAAGAATTGCTGGCGTATCCATTGTACCTCGATGATAAATTGTTCTCCGTCGCTGCCGGTGCAGGTAAGATCAAATATGGTCTTCCGGCTCTTAGAACGAGGCCCCGGACGCTCATTCTTGTTATAAGTAAGAGATGTAATCACCTTTCTTCCTTTGAACAATTCATTCAGAAAATTGATCAACAATTCCTTATTGGGCTTGCTTCCAAATAAGCGCTTAAAGCCAAAATCCGATAAAGGGTCAATATACTTCCCAATTTTAATTTGAGGTTTTTGTTGCGTCTTTTTCTTCATAAAGCGAACTCTTGCTATAATTATGAATTATTTATAGTACCTATCGTTCTGGTATAAGAATAAAGGTAATAAACCTTTAAACATAAAGTTTCTAAATCGAAAAAAGGATCGTAATTTCGGTTATTGTGCAAAGTTCTAAATGAAGATATTTTTTATTCTGAATGACCGGCAAAGGCTCCTCAGCGAATCAGGGTAACATTTCCATTGACTGTAAACCGCTTGCCCGTGTCACAAATCATCTCTGATTGATATACGAATACTCCTGGATTAGCCAGTTTTCCTTTGAAAGTTCCATCCCATCCGGCAGTCTTGTCATTCATCTGGAAATGGGTTCTTTCATACACCAACTGCCCCCACCGATTGTAGATTCTCAAATAGATCACTTCTTTTACGCCCAGCCCACGGGGGTAAAAAACATCGTTTGTTCCGTCGTTGTTTGGAGTGAAGGTGTTGGGAACAAATACTTTTCCTTCGGCGCAGGAGAGGTTGACGTTTACAGAAGCAGAATCCGTACAGCCGAATTTGTTCATCACAACAACCTCGTAAGTAATGGGCGCTCGTGGTGTACTGGTAGGCGTATGACAATCTGTACAATCCAAATAATCCGAAGGGGTCCACTTCCAGGAAGTAATGTCGGGGCTGCCAGAGGCGTTCAGTTTCACAACTGATCCTGTTGGAAGATTGAGGACGGAATCGGTGGTAACATGTGGGTTGTCATGCACGATTACGTTTATTTTTGAGGTATCACTCTGACAGTTAGCGTTGCTGAATGCGGTTACCGTATAGGTGGTATTGGTTTGCGGCCAGGCAAAAGTGATGGAAGAATCCGGCGCTCCCAGGTTTTCAGCAGGGGCCCATACATATCGGGTACCGATGTTAGAAGAAGCCCGGAGCGTAACGGAATCTCCTGTACAAATTTCTCCGGGAGCCAGGGAAGCCTTTACTTTTAGAACAGTGGAATCGGGTATCGTTAGGGTATCCTTTATTTCCTGAATACAATTAAAGGCAGTATTCACTTTGAGGGTGGCATAATAAGTGCCGGGTTTTGGATACCGGTATTCAGGCTGAGCATCCGTTGATACATCATCAAGGGTAGAAGGATCACCAAAATCCCAATTGTAGGCAGGCGCCATACCAAACGTGTCTTCGGAAAAAGCAGAGCCTTGCATGTCAAATCTGATCATGTTGGAGTCGCAAACATCCGGCCAGCTGAACTGTGGTGTTATGCCGACACTGTCAACGATCACATTTAAACTGTCATTAATGGGGATAAATACATCACATCCCTCTTCGTCCGTAAGTTGGAGTATGGGATGATAAATGCCCGGATGTTGGTAGGTATAGGTTGCCTTATCAGTGGTGGAGGGATTGGAGGCGGCCCCATTTCCAAAATACCATTGGTATTTTACGGCCCGGCTTACATTTTCAGCAGAAAAATGTACCTCATGAGGGAAACAGCCGGCTGAGTCGCTAATTTTGGCTTCACCAATGGGCCCGGTTATGGTAATTTGTCTTTCAACTGTGTTCTGGCAGCCCTGGCTGTAGCCATTGACAATTAATTTTTGCGTGTAAGTGCCCGGTACGTTATAAATGTGGTAGGCGGTATCCCGCGAAGTAGTTGTGCCATCGCCAAAATCCCAAAGAATATCGTTGTAATTTTTTGACAGATTGATGGAAGTGTCTTTGTAGATTCTGCAAATTTTTACGGGAGAAGAATCTTTCATCAAAGCCAGAGGCGTGCCTACTTTTATATAGTTTGGTCTTATCAGTGAATCTTCACAACCCTTATCCGTTTCAATATATAGTTTGACTGTATAAGATGAATCAAGCGCATAAGAGAAATTATCCGGATTTCGAACGGATGCTGTCTGTCCATCTCCAAAATCCCATTTCCATTTCGTAATGTTTCCTTCGGAATTGTTGTTCCAGTTGATTGTTGTTCCAGGACATACCATGGTGTCCAAGGTGGAAAAGGAAGCTTTAGAAGGATTCACGGTTAAGGTATTGCTTTTTGGGTTTGCAACTTTGTCTGTACAGCCGTTGGCATCCGTCACGGTCAATTGTATATTAAAAGTACCGCTTGCTGTAAAATCATGTTGTATGGATCCTGTGGAAGTGGTATCTTTTGATTGGTCTCCGTAATTCCAAACCCATTGTTGGATAGCTGCATCAGAAGGGTCCGGCTTGCTATTATCTGTAAAAGTAACCCGGCTTCCCTGGCATATTTCCTGCTCCGACATGCTGAAGGCTGCGGTAGGGCCTTGAACGGTTATGGGGGCTCCCTTTACCGTGTCCCGGCAGCCACTTTGGTACCCATATTTGACAATCAGGGAAGGGGTATAAGTTCCATTTTGATTATAAGTAAAAGTCCTGGAGGGGGTTTCGTCTTTTGTTACATCGGAGGATGTTTCCTGCCCATCCCCACTTTCCCATGTCAGGGAACCGATAAATTCAGGAATCTGAATATTGTCTGCCGTCAGCGTGACTTGATTTCCCTTACAGGCCTGATTAGAAGCGGTGTTTAATTTTACGTCTTCATCGAACACGTGAACCCAAAGATGGCCATCTTTATCAGAACATTCTTCATTGGATACAGTAAGCGTTACATGTTTGGCGCCAGGCTTTTTGTAAGTATGTTTTGGATTTTGTTCGGTAGAAGTTTCTCCATCTCCAAAGTCCCAAAGCCAGGTTTTTGCACCTGTTGAACCATCCTCAAATTGAAAAGTGTAAGGATCTTCGCAAGAAAAATGTTTTAGTTTGGCAAGGGCTTTGGGCTCCTTAACCGTGATAAAATTTTTTGCCGTATCATAAGAATGGCATCCATTGTTATTCACCATCAGAATGACCGTCTGGGGTCCCAGGCTTTGAAAAGTGTAGGAAGGATTTTCTGTACCATCCACGACGCCACCGTCGTTGGGGAATATCCATTTCCAGTCTTTCCCTTCCGGTTGAGATTGGTTGGTAAATTGGACGGGCGTGTTGAGGCAGGTTTCTTTCGGGTCTGCATCGAAATTGACATCAACGGTGTCGCCTACATGGATGTAATTCTCTCTTTTGTAGCTTAGGGTGCAATTTGATTTTGTAG